>CAKUSF010000065.1 GCA_934678915.1 uncultured Bacteroidales bacterium | reverse complement strand
GTAAACCATTGCCCGTGCGTATAACGACTCATCCTACTCACAAGATGCTTTCCATCGTCCTTTCGTGAGTGATTCGCTTGATTTCACGCACGTGGGATAATGTGGGGCTTTTAGGGGAGGGATGGACTTGCGTCTCGGATATCTCACCTTTTACCGCTGTAGGATCGCGTGTGTACGGGCCCAGGGGATGACGTAGGCAGGGGGCATCTTGCGGGACAGGAGGTCTTTCATGTAGGGGGCGACGTGGCTGAAAAACATTTGGTAGCCTGAGTGGCCCACTTCCGTTACTGCTCACGTAGCAGGCTACGACCACTCCTTGGGCAGTAGTATTATGGGACTCTTGGCTTTAGTGTATTATGCGGTTTTAAAGAGCAGAAACTACTTCTTTGTAATTTATTGATAGTTAACTAACAACAGTAGTGATTGATTTTATTTTTAATATGTTGTGTCTATAATCTGTTTAATATCAAATAATTAAAGTGTGATTGGTTAGATGCGTATTTTACTACACAGGAAGAAATATCCTTTGTGCGGTATTAGAAGACGTTTTTTCGGTCATCTGAAAGTTAGGTTAAAAATTGTCTCAATCTCACTATAAGAACTTAATTTTGCAATAAGTTAAATTACTGATATATTCATATGAAAATTCAGAAAGCTGTTTTCATTCTATTGCTGCTTCAACTTTCTTTTTTATCATTTTCCGCTAATAATTATGTGGTGGAAAACGATGATAAGTCTATTTCTGTAATACCAATTAATGGAGAAGAAGTATTATCGCCTCATTCAATTATTTCCGTTCCTATTGAAGCATACTATAGTTCCTTTCTGTCTTCGATAGTAGTCACACTTGCTGATAATATTGAAAAAGTTGATATTGAGATATTCAATAGTACAACGGGAGAATTTCATGTTTTTAGTACTAATGAGAAAAAGTCAGTCATTCCATTAGCTGAGAAAGAGGGAAGTTATATTATATCTTTCACGTTAATAAAAAAGAAGCATTACATCGGCTATATTGGCTATTTGTTTCTATAATTTGTTTTTTGCTATATCTTAGGTATTGATGACCGTTATCATCAAAATAACAACTAAATTAATAATCAAAGATGAAGAAAAAATTGTTACAAGGGATTTCAGTAATCCTATCATCAAATGTTGCCCTGTGCGATGATGAGCTGCTCCAGATTCAAGGCAAAGGAATCGGTGATGAGAAACCAGTGGACAATACTGAGCCGGTAGCAGGATGTGCATGTTGTATTTGCTCTCCAGGAGTATCTGCGTCAGGCGGAAAGAAATATGCATCATCCTATCATTGATGTAGTGCTGTAAGGGGGAGAGAGGATGTAGATTTTCTTTCCTCCTCTTTTGCGTTAATATGAGTGTTGAAATAATGAAGACTATTTTTTCTTTTGTAGAAGATGGCGAACACATTTTGTATGACCGTTATTCTAATGAATTCTTATCTGTAGAGGAGGCAATTCTTAATGATGTTAATAATGATAAATACAACAACATAATAGACAAACTTCAATCAGAGTTTGATATGTTAAAGCCTTTTTCTATTCCGAAGATGTCATTAAGCAGAAAGGCAAGTATCAATGAAAAGATAATAAAAAAAATCAATCAACAAGTCAATCAATTATGCTTCATCACAACAGAAGAATGTAATTTGAGATGTGAATATTGTGTGTATTCAGGAAGTTATGAGAATAGGAGAAGTCATAATAATTCGCATGAAATAAGTATAGAAACAGCAAAAAAAGCGATTGATTTATTCGTGAAGATTGCTACTAACAAGTCAGCAAGAACGATTATATTCTATGGAGGAGAATCTTTGATGGCATTCAATGTCATCAAAGATATTGTTGACTATGCAAATAGCCTTGAGGAAGGAATTGGTTTTGCTATGAATACTAACCTTACTTTATTAACCCCTGAAATCATTACATTTTTGGTTAAAAACAATTTCCGTTTAACAGTTAGCCTTGATGGACCGGAAAACGTACATGATCTCTATAGGGTATCTCGGAATAAGAGACCCACTCATCAAATTGTGGAAAGAAATCTATGGCAAATTAGGAATTATGATGAAAAATATTTCATTAGAAATATGATATTTAATGTTTTGATTGTTCCGCATCAGTATGAGATGAATATTCTGGATTCGTATTTTTCCGGAGTATTATTTAAAGATATGCCGATAGATTCTTTCATTGTTTTGACATTGAATCCAGCGAAAAATAGCTTTTCGGAAAGAGTCCATTATGGGGATTTCCTCAGTAACTTCGATGATTATAGTAAAGAATTATTTATAAATCGCCATATTGCAGGGAATAAAGATTTTTCGGATATTAGGATATCATATAATTATCATATCAGAGCTATGAAAATGTTGTATTTTAGGAAGCTTAAAAAACTTGATGATTATGCATTTTATTGGCCCAATGGGATATGTATTTTAGGTTTACGAAGCATGGTGGTAACGTCAAAGGGAGAATTGTACCCTTGTGAGGAGATGTATGATGGTCACCAATTATCAATAGGAAATGTTGATAAAGGAATAGATTCTGATACTATTTTGAAAACGACAGTGGAATACATAAATAAGGCCAATACACTATGTAAAGATTGTTGGGCATATCGTTTTTGTCCACATTGCTTTACTTCTGCATTTGTTGACGGACATTATTCAATGGATAAGAAAATATCAGAGTGCAAAAGAACAAAAATAACTATAGAAAAAAATTTTAAGATGTATCTAAGAATATGTAAATCGAATCCTAATACTTTCCGATATTTGGATGGCGTGGGTGCGGATGAGATGTATCATCACATGTTAAGTGATTAACAATGAGATTGAAACTGTCAATATATCTGGTGGCTTTTCTTGTCCCTGTCTTTGGATTCGGGCAGGCGAAGCATCGTATTTTGGATGAACGGGGAGCTGGCGTGGAATCAGTCAATGTGTTAGCCTGTTCTTTGAGGGACTCGTCAATAATCTCCGCTGCGACCACTGATTCTCTTGGGTGCTATGTACTTAACGCGAAAGAAGATTCTGTCTTGCTGGTGGCTCATTGTTTTGGCTATGAGGAATATATTGAACCGGTGTGCTTGCGGAATCTTGGCGATGTCACTATCAAACGCATTCCAATGTTTCTTGAAGCCAGTGCTGTCAAGGCTGACGCTCCGATGAACGTCAATGACGGACGTTCCGTTACCGTGACTGTCAAGGGTACGAGGTTGGCTCAGATCAGAAAGGCTGAGGATATTCTTCCGTATCTGCCGTTTGTAAGTTCAACTGGCGGGAAACTGTCGGTGTTGGGCAAGGGAAGCCCTGACATATTCATAAACGGACGGAAGATGCGCGGTGAGTTGGCTTTGAAGCGGCTTTCCGGAGATGACATTCATTCCATGAGAGTGGTCATTTCACCAGGATCGGAATATTCCGGCTCAACGCGGGCGGTCATTGACATCCGCACACGCAGGAAGAAAGGCGATGGATTGAGTGGGAATATCATGGGAGAGGCGTTCCTTTTTGACGGTCTGATCTCGGAGAACGGGTATTCAAACCTTAATTTCCGTAGAGGAAACTATGACATTTTCGGTGCGCTCAATTTTAGGGACACAAGAATAAATTCCGATGCATCAAGAGTGAGTTCGTTGGAGGGCGAGTATCCGGTACGACAGACTAGAAAATCTCTGCAACGAACTGATTGGCTTGGCTTTGACGGAACGCTTGGCTTTGACTATGATGATGGTGGTAAGTTGACTTTCGGCGGTGAATATGATTATGTGCGCACACCTCGATTTCAGGATAGAATCACCTCGAATGAGACGTTGACAGTCGGTTCCGGAGAGGAGTCTTTCTTGTGTTCCGACAGCCAAAACCACCGGCGGATGACCACGCACAACCTCGGTGGTTATCTTGGCTTTAATCTTAGTCCCAAGACACGTGTGGATCTGGATGGATTCTTGGCCTCCAGCCGCGATACGACCCGTCAGGACGTGACACAGGATTATTCCGGTAATATTCTGACCGGAGCTCGTTACGATTATACTCTCGCCGCTGGCAAAGTAAAGATGGGCCATGCTTTCGGGTGGGGCTCCGTGTTTTATGGTGGTGAAGTCACAAGGACTGGCTATGACACGGATTTCAACGTGATTTCGCAAGGAGTTTTTTTTCTTCGTCCGGTGGAAAGTTTCCGGAAAGAATCCATGGCCGCTGTGTTCTCTGGTTTTGATTTCAGCCTGAAAAAAACTGCCATCTCAATCGGGCTCCGCTACGAGTACAATTCACAAAAAGGCTCGCAGACCGGTGACGTTTCGGGGATCCGTTTCCATGACAGACGCTTTTTGCCATCGGTTTCACTCAGCAGACTGTTTGGTCGTCATCGCCTTGGGCTAAGTTATACCGCCAAGGTAGAGCGTCCGAGGTATCACGACATGCGGAACAGCATCGAGTACATCTCCTCCTTCGAGTATTCCTCCGGAAACTCAGATTTGGTCTCCACCATCATTCGGGACGTGACCTTGATGTATTCTTGGCGCAGATTCAGGAGCGTGGTCTCTTTCGTTGACAAGAGGAATCCGATAATCTCTGTCGTGGAGAGGTATGGTGACCTTCAGGCGTTGATCTCCCGTCCGCTCAATGTGGATCATAGCCGGAATCTTTCGTTGGCTGTGAATTGGTCAGGAACGATAGGAATTTGGACTCCGTATGTGAATATATTCCTGAACAAGCCGTTTCTTAAAATCAACGGTGCTAGCTTTGGTGATCCTATGCTGAGATTTTCAATGCAGAACATGTTTGATTTGGGTAAAGGATTCCGGGGGCTCGCCAACTTTTCGTTCAGCTCCGCTGGCAACAATTCAGTCTATCATTATCGCCCTCAAGGTGAGTTGCTTGTCGGCTTCTCAAAATCCTTCAAGGCAGAAAAATGGAATCTTGGCCTATACTGGTCTGACATATTCAGAACCTCAAGGATCCGTTATGCCCTTGACTTTGGCGACATTCATATCGACAACAATTCCTACATCGCATCCAAAGGTCTGATGTTTTCCGTTTCCTATCGTTTCAACACCACCGAATCCCGTTACCGTGGCTCCGAGGCCGGTTCTGATGAACGAGGGCGGTTGTAGATATTAGAATGATGTTCCATTGTTACATTCAACGAGATTCAATGGATTGTGGTCCGACGTGTTTGAAGATGGTCGCGCAATACTATGGCAAGAAATAGGATATATAAAAACATATTATAAAAGGTTATGTGTCTGAAATCCTTATTGGAGAGAAAGTTTGATTGAATATTTACCTTTGCATTTGCGGTTCTGATTCATAGTTAGTACTTTTAAAATGCATAAATAATAATTAGGATGAGCGATCATAAAATTTACAGTATCTTTATAGCATTAGCGTTTCTATTTACCTCTTGCGTTGATCAAAAAATTGAGGAAACATTAGATTCAGTAGAATCAATAATGTGGGTCAAGCCGGACAGTGCATTAATGATAATAGAATCCATCGATACACTGAGATTAAAAGGTAAGACGCAAAAAGCGAAATATTCATTGCTGTACTCAATGGCTCTTGACAGAAATCAAGTTGTTGTCACTAACCTTCGCATCGTCACTCCGGCTGTCCAATATTATGAACATCATGGAAATCTGGATGATAGGTTAAAATCATTGTGCTATCTTGGCCGTATTCAAAGTGCGATGGGAAGATATGATGATGCGGTTGTAACATTTTCCAAGGCTTTAGAGCATTCCGATAAAGTTAAAGATCGGAGGATGGTTGGTTTTGTATGTTCTGACATGGCGCGGACATATGCAAAAACGTATAATTATTCTGAATGCAATGCTTGCTATGATAAGGCGATTTCTTGTTTTGAGAACTCGGGCGATGTGAATTTTGCACAAATGATGGAACTGAATAAAGCCAAAACTTATGTTAATATGATGAACTATGCTGCGGCTGATTCCTTGTTCAGTATGATTATATCAGATGACAAGTTTCCATTGAATTATAAAGTGTCGGCAATGAAGTCTTATGGAAAGATGTTGACTTTCGGCCAATATGCCGATGAGAAAAAAGCTCTTGAAATATTCGAGGAAGCAATAAAACTCTCGGGAAATCAAAATACCCTTAGTCTTAATCAAAATTGTGCCTATGCATACTTGTTGGAGATGTTTGGCAGAAAGGAAGATTCGAGAACGATTATTTCGTATCTTAGGGAAAATGGGTATGGAGAAAGCGCTGAGTTCAATTACTGCATGGCTCGTATTTACAGATTAAACAAGGACAATGGACGGGCTTTTGACTACCTTGTCAGATCAACTCAGGATTATGATGCCAGAGTTCTAGAGATGCAGGTTCAGTCATCTTCTGTAGCTCAGAAGAATTATTATCTTGAGCAAAGCCACGAAAAGGAAAAAGCGATAATCTTTCATCGTTTTTGGACAATTTGCTATGTAACGGTCTCTATAATCATTATTTTAAGTGTGGGAGTATTCTTTTATGGCAGAGCTCGCCGGGCGGAGGATGAACGAAAGAGAATCCTTATTTTGAAAGAGGCTGCGGATGTGAGGTTGGATGAAACCGGTAAATCCATAACCCAAATCAAGGCTGAATATGATATTGTCAAGAAAAATTATTTGAAACTATATCTGTCCCAAGGATTCTGGTTAGAGAGGTTAGCGAACATTTTGTATTCGGCCAAGAATAAGGATTTGAAGCCATATGGATTAAGGGCGGAGGTTTACGAAAAAATCTCAGACATGATCGGTGGAATCAATGTGGACGACTTGGGACAGCGTCGGTTTGAGTCCGAATTGAACAGGCTCTATGGAGGTGTTATGACCCAGTTTCGGGATGAGTTCCGTGAACTGCTGGATGAGACCGATATCCGATTTTTTAGTTGTGTTGTTGCCCGTTTTGATGCCTCTATCATACTGAGAATCTTTAACATGCCGAGTAAAAGTGCGGTGTATATGAGAAAGAAACGCCTTAAAGAGAGAATTCGTAACTCTGGAGCTCCCCATAAGGATAAGTTCCTTCTGTACTGATAGTAAAAGGCAAGTCTAAGTTTTTCAACCTTGATACGGATGTAAGACGTTGGTGACTATCATAAATATCATCTTTTTTCTCCAATCGCATGGGTTCTGGCCCATGGGATGACGTAGGCAGGGGACATCTTGCGGGACAGGAGGTCTTTCATGTAGTCCATGTAGGGGGCTACGTGGCTGAAGAACATCTGGTAGCCAGCGCAAAGGGCGTTGAGGCCGGTCTCGATCCTTACGCCGCCACGACCGTGATGCGACTCGTAGGTGTTGAACCTGTGCTTCGGACACTCGCCATTGCAGGCGAAAAGCCATTCGCAGCGCAGACATTTGGTGGGGAGCTTGTTGCGCTTGTCGATTCCGAAAGTGGTCTGCTTGTCGGAATGCATCATCTCAGCAATGGACTTGTCGGTGATGTTGCCCAGAAGATAGTCCTTATAGACAAAATGGTCGCAAGGGTAAAGGTCACCGTTGTGCTCGATGACGGAATTGCCTCCGCAGGTTTGGGCGAAGGTGCAGGTGCCCGGCATCTCACCGACCCAGTTGGCAAGGGTGGCATCGAAGTTCGTGACGAATATGCGGCCGACATCGTTGCGGACCCAGTAATCGAATATGTCGCAGAGGAATCGCCCGAAGCCGATGTCACTCACCGACCATGGAGCAATGACGGCTCCGTCGGTCTTCGGGTCAACGATGAAAGGTCGTTTCTTCTTGTCCGGCTTGCCCGCCCCGTTCAGCGGGTACTTGACATGCTCCACAACCGGCATGAACTGCATGAAGCCGCTGCCGACCTCTTTTAAGAATATGTAAGTTTCCAAACCTCGGCCTTCGCTGGCATGGTTCACCGTGGACATCGTGTTGAACTCAACCCCTTCCCCTTTAAGAATATTCAACCCGCTCATCACCCTGTCGAAAGTCGGGAAGCCACCCTTGTCCTTGCGGTACCTGTCATGAATATCCTTAGGGCCGTCCAGAGATATTCCCACAAGGAAATCATGGTCGTGGAGGAATTTCGCCCATTCGCGGTTGAGAAGGGTGCCGTTGGTCTGGATGGTGTTGTGGATGACCTTCTCCCCGGCATATTTACGCTCATATTCAATGGCCTTTCGGTAGAAGTCCAGTCCTAGAACCAACGGTTCGCCACCGTGCCAATTGAAAGTCACCTCTGGCACCTCATTGGCGTTGATATATTCCTGAACGACCTTTTCCAGCATCGCTTCGCTCATGCGCGGCTCCCTGCCACCGTAGATCTCGGCCTTGTCGAGGTAGTAGCAATACTTGCAGTCCAGATTGCAGAGCGAACCTGCCGGTTTCAGCATGATATTGAAAGCCATGGGCCCGGAAAGGCGGATGGCGTCCCCAAGGGTGAGGGTCTTTTCAAATGTCGCGTCTGACATGTTTTTGAATATTTAGAAGCGGTTTTGAATATTTCTGATCAATGAAGTTCCTCTGCCTCGAAGTCGCTGACGTAGGCCTTCCCCACGATATTCTTGAATGATTGCATCATCTTGTCAGTCAAGTCTTTGTCTGATTTTGAAAGGTCTTCCTTCTGGCTCCTGTCAGTTGCGAGGTTCCAAAGGGTCACTTCCGGATTCAGGCCGAAGTCGATGCCTGTCGGATTCTCGTTGCTTCCTGAATATGCCGGAATCATCACGTAGTCTCCTTCCTTGAGTGCGAGTCGGCCTTGTGCTTCGAGAACCAAGGTTTCCCTTCCTTTGAATATGTCCTTGCCGATGAGTGCTTCGGGGTAAGCCTTTGAATCAAGCCCTTCTGGTGCTTTTACTCCAAGGATGTCAGCGAGTGTGGCATAGAGATCCATTTGGCAGAAGCAAGCCTTTGAGACGGAGGGCTTGATGCGGTCTTTCCAGTATGCGATGAAAGGGATGTGAGTGCCTCCGTCAAAGAGGCTATATTTCCCACCGCGAAGACCGTTGTCAGGATCGTAACCTTGCTGAGCAGCGAGTTCGAGAGCACTGTCTTGGTAGCCATCCTGAAGAACAGCTCCGTTGTCGGATGTAAAGATTATCAATGTGTTGTCCATGAGACCAAGCGAATCCAAGTGATCGATGATCTGTCCCACGCACCAGTCCGCCTCAGCGATCACATCGCCCCTTGGACCGAGGGAAGTCTTTCCTTTGAATGCAGCTCCGGCTGTCCTCGGAACGTGCGGTTGATGAAGTCCGTAGTAGAGGAAGAACGGCTTGTTCGAGTTAATTGTCACGAACGTTTTCGCTTTTGACAGGAAATATTCAGCCATAGTGGAGTCGTCCCAAAGAGCGGATTTTCCACCGGTCATGTGGCCGATTCTCGGAATGCCGTTGATGATCGTGCCCTGATGGCCGTGATCCCATCTCATTTCCATCAATTCAGGACTATTGTGAGCGTTTTTCTCCCCTGGAAGTTCGTTCTCATAGTCAATTGTGATTGGATCAGCTGGATCCAGATTGACCACATCTCCGTTCTCGACATAGACGCACGGAACCCTGTCTACTGTTGCAGGGATGATGTTCGTGAAGTCAAAGCCCACTGTGTTAGCCTCCGGGCTGATGTGCTTGTTCCAGTCAAGTTTGCCGTACCCCATTCCGAGATGCCACTTTCCGATCGCTCCGGTTGCATATCCCAGATTCTGAAGCATTTTCGGCAGGGTGTTGGCTGCCGTGTCGATAATTAGTGGCGCGTCTCCGGGCAGGATGCTCGCTCCCGCTCTCCAAGGGTACATCCCCGTGAACAGTGCAAGTCTGCTCGGTGTTGAGGTTGCCGACGTGGAGTAAGCGCAGTCGAACCGCCTTCCAGCTCTTCCTAATGAATCGATTCTTGGAGTTCGCACGAGATTACTCCCGCTGTAAAGGCTCACGTCCCCGAGCCCAAGGTCATCCGCCACAATCAGCACGATGTTCGGCCTTTCATCTTGTTTCTTTTCTGTGTCAGAACAGGCTGGTACAGCCATGGCGGAAGCCCCTGCCACCGCTGCGGTAGACATTAGTCTGAAGGTATCTTTTCGGATCATAATTACGAATTATATCTTGTAGTGTTTTTACTCTTATCGGTGATTAAGCGAACAGATCATCCAACGTTACTTGGGATTGAATGTTGTTGAAATATTCATTGTGCTTGACACCGTAGGTCGTCACCATTGTGATGTGCACGGCCTTGCGTGTCCATCCATGGCACTTCGTCAAGGAACACGACTTTCTTTTCCGTTTTGATGCTGTCCAGATAACTTTCAAGCAGATCGAATGCGGAGAACCAATTTTCTGGAATAGGGAAGTCTGCCATTCCGGCGTTTTTCAATGCCAGGCTAAAGTTCAGCAACTGTTTTCGTTTCGTCACATTGTACGCTCCGGCATAATGAAAGGAGATGGTTTTGCCGAACGCTTCCTTTATCAGTAAAGTCTTGCCGACTCTGCGTCTGCCATAAACCGCGACAAATTGAGAAGACTCCGCATTAAGCGTGTTCCGGAGCTCAGCCAATTCTTTCTCTCTGCCGATAAACATGATGAAGTGTTTTTTGCAAAAATATATAGTATTCGGGATAATCGTGCGGAATCTTCAATATTTTTCCACAAGATTATCGAAAATAAAGCTACGGAATCTTTAATTATTTACCATTTCCCGCACGGTTTTTCCTCGGTGGTCTCTGAGCTTGTCGAAGTGCCTTTTCAGAGAAATATGGTTGGTTCTTATTAAGCTGCAACTTGTTTTTTGACGATTTCTTAATTGATTCGTGAGCAGACAAAATTATTGTTTTTGTGACAAGGTTCAATATA
>CAKUSF010000064.1 GCA_934678915.1 uncultured Bacteroidales bacterium | reverse complement strand
AAATTCGATCTCGCCCGTAAACTCCGATATGAATTCCGTTCCTCCAACGGTCAGGTCAGTCGTGTGCTCGGTTTGTCTAGGTACGAGATTGATTCGCTTTTTCCTTTGGCGGTGGAACGATGATAAGCACATCCGGTGGCATTGGAAAATCTGCGTCGGAGATGTCGTCTGATTAAAATCATTTTCGCTGGAATGCAAAGTTGATGATGCCGTTTGTCCGGTGAAAAGCCATATTACCGGACAAGAGGAGTCAAAAGAACATTTTGTCCGGAGAAAGGCTAATTGCCCGGACAAAAGGTGACTGTAGATATTCTTGTCCAGGAGAAAGTTGATATCTCGGACAAAGGAGACGGTAGAGGTTGTTTGTTCAGGGGAATATGTACGATTCCGACAACATGAAAGATTCATACCGCTGTTTGAAGTGAATATAAAAATTTATATATTTATAGGAAATTCCGTATAACACTATGGCGGATAAGCAAAAATATGTACCACTTTGCCTCCCTGAGAATCTTGTGTAAGAATTGAAAGTATGGAAGATGGCGTTTATTATTGCTTGTGGAAAGAATGTCACTTATGCTGAGAAGATGCGCACAAGGATTGACGCTCAAGCAAGCATTCAACTACTTATTGAGATTATTAATAGATTTAACACCGCTTAAAACATGAAGAGTGTGCTATTTATCTGTCATGGGAATATCTGTCGGAGTCCGATGGCTGAGTTTATTTTCAAGGATATGGTCCGTAAATCAGGGTTAAGGGTTGAGGGGGAGTCGCTTCGGCAGGCTCAGCGACCACTTCGGCAGGCTCAGCAGCCGGTATCGCAGGCTGAATGGTCGAATCGGCCCGATTGGTCGGAAAGGACGGAAGTCCTTGATGTCGTTCGTGTCGATTCTGCGGCGGTGTCTTACGAGGAGGAAGGGAACGACATCTATCCGCCAGCGAAACGGACGCTGAATGCTCATGGAATCCCGTTTTCAAGGCATAGCGCTCATCGAATTTCGGATGCGGAAGCTTCTGAATATGATGTTATTGTCATCATGGACACATCGAACAAGAGGCTTCTCTCACGGATTCTCAGCCCGATGAATATGTCAAAGGTCCACATGATGATGGAATATGCAGGCAAGGACTCGGATGTCTCCGATCCTTGGTACACCGGTGATTTCGAGAAGACTTACCAAGACATCACCGAAGGATGCAAGGGACTGTTGGCTTCACTGATGAATGACGAAAGCGGCAATAATCTATGAATATGTTGAATCAAGAACTTGTGCAGTATGTTGAGAATGAGATAATTCCTCGTTACGCCTCTTTTGACAAAGCCCATCGGGAAGACCACGTCCGCAAGGTGATTGAGGAGGCAATGAATATGTCCGTTCATTATGACGTGGACAAGGACATTCTCTATGCCTCCGCTGCATTCCACGACACCGGCCTCGTCGATGGCAGGGAAGTTCACCACCTGTCTTCAGGCCGTATCATCCGTGAGGATCCGAACCTAAGGAAATGGTTTACTCCCGAACAGATAGAGACGATAGCCCATGCCGCAGAGGATCACCGCGCATCAAACGGCAGTGAGCCAAGGAGCATCTACGGCAAGATAGTCGCTGAGGCTGACCGGGACATCGACCCGATGAGAATCCTGCACCGCACCGTGCAGTATGGAATGGAACACTACCCTGAGTTGGACAAGGAAGCTCACTGGCAAAGGCTGCTTGACCACATGTCCGAGAAATATGACTACGGTGGTTACCTTAGACTATATATTCCCGAATCCAGAAACGCCTCTGGTCTGCAGACGCTCCGTGACATAATCCACGATCCTAAACGTCTCAGGAATATATTCGAAAAATATTATTTGGAGGAATGCCACGGTTGAGTAGGATTTTAGGAGGTGCATTCGGACTAAATTTAACTTAATGATTTCTGGCGGATCTTGTGATAAGTGAAAAGCCAGGCGGTCATGACCATGATTCCGGTGATGGTCCATGAGACGGGATAGACGAACATCAGGGCATGGAACCCTTTCCAAATAGGACAGATAGCGTACACCCAGACTATGCGTAAGACGCATGTTCCGAAAACAGTCAGCAGAGTAGGAAGCATTGAGTACCCCATGCCTCGCAGTGCTGAACCAGGTATTTCATAGAGACATGCAATGCCTTGAAATACGAGTGCTGTCCGCATTCTTATTGTGCCGAATTCCTTGACGGCATCCGAGTCCGTGAACAGGCCGAGGAAGAAGTCGGACCATCCAGCGAAAATCCAGTTGAGGACAACACAAGAAATCGTCCCTAACCCCATGCAGATCAGGAACACCCTTTTGACCCTGTCCATATTCCCTGCTCCGTAGTTCTGCCCCACGAAACTGATAGCAGCCCCATTGAAGGCCGCGATGACAAAGTAACAGTACATCTCGAAGTTCAAGGCAGCAGCTGAACCGGCCACCGCATTGAATCCATAACTGTTGATGCTTGATTGGATGATTACGTTAGAGACGGAAAAGACTACACCTTGCAGACCTGCCGGCACACCGATTTCCAACATGTGAGACAGCTCGTCCTTTTGGATGCGCATCTTGTCAGGATGTAGCTTGTAAGGGTCCTGCTCACGCAGCAGAATTTGAACTACCATCACTACGCTGAATAGGTTGGATATTCCCGTTGCAATCGCTACACCTTCTACGCCCATGTGGAAAACGATGACAAACAGAAGGTTAAGGACGGTGTTGATAAGCCCTGCCGCTATCAGAATATAGAGTGGTCGCTGAGTGTCTCCAATACTTCTGAGGATAGCTGACCCGAAATTGAAGATCATGATGAACGGCATCCCAAGGAAATATATTCGCAGATAAGAAACTGCCATTCTCGTGACTTCTGTAGGGGTTCCCATCATTCTGTGGATCGGCCCAGCGACCGCTGTTCCAAGGATCATAAGGAATATGCCGCTGAACAGTGCCACAACCGCTGATGTGCTCACTGCGCTGCGGATCTTCTCCCTGTCATTCTGCCCTATGTGATTGGAGATGATGGCATTGGCTCCCATTGAGATCCCTACGAACAAATTGACCAGCAGATTGATGACCGGTGCGTTGCTTCCCACAGCTGCTAGTGCCTCACTGCTCGCGAACCGTCCAACTACCGCTACATCCACCGAGTTGAACAGTTGCTGAAGCACACTGCTCGCAGCCAGCGGGAGTGCAAATAAAAGAATCTTCATGAACAAAGGTCCATGAAGCATGTCGATTTCGTTATGTTTTGATGCCATAAGATATTCCCCTCAAAACCAACACCGCAAACTCATCGGGAACCCTTTCTCGAATCATGCAGGTTATTCCAGAAAGCGCACCTCCTGCAAAAATCATGTAAAACAGATAGCCTTTATCAAAGATTTGGTACCCTAGAGCACCTCGTGAGGTACCAATTCCGATAATCTTGATTAGAATCTTCTTTGTTTGGTCACAGAGCTTGCCGAAGTGACTAGCAGTTTGGTCACTTCGACAGGCTCAGTGACCGTGCCTAAGCCTCATCTAGAGCTAAATCGTGTGAAAGTGCTTCGCGGCAATGCTTGTTGGCACTCTTGGGTGACGAAAAAGGGCGATAATGCCACCGTAGAGTGTTAGGTGGAGAGTATGGGTGACGAAAAAGGGAGATAATGTCACCGTAGGGTGCTGAGTGGAGAGTTTGGACGACGAAAAATGGGGATAATGCTGCCGAGTGGTGTGGGTGGAAATATGGCGTTGAGAATGGGTTGGGGTGGTGGAGAAGAGAGGCGAGCTAAATGATGCGGAGTAGGCGAGCCCCATAGTTGCCAAGTGCATACCAAGAAGGGGGTGGAGAAGAGAGGCGAGCTAAATGATGCGGAGTAGAGTAGCAAAACGATGCGGAGTGGGGAAGTGGAGCTAAACGGTGTGGAGTTTTTTGAGGTCGGAGCGGTAGCGGGCGTAGAAGAAGAGGCCGGCTAGAGTGAGGCCGATGGGGAAGCCCAACCATATTCCTTGAATGCCTAGACCGGCCTTGAAGCCAAGGAGGTAGGCGGATGGAATGGCGATGAGGTAGTAGCTGACGAAGGCTGCGTACATGATGGGCTTGACATCTTGGATGCCTCGAAGGACATTGGCGAAGCAAAGTTGGAGACCGTCACCGAACTGGTAGGCGAAGAGAAGGAAGAAGAGCGAGACGGCAAGAGCAGTGACTTCAGGGGAATCACTGAATATTCCCGCGGCCTGGTAGCGGAAACAGTATAGCAGAACCGATAGCGTGGCGGAGATGCCCAGTGTCATGAAGTAACCTTTACGGGCATATTCACGAATGGCTCCTATGTCCTTTCTGCCGAAGGCGTTGCTGACAAGGATCGAGACAGCGAAAGAGAGGCCCTGCATCATCAAGAAGAACAGCTGCGAGATTGTCAGGACTACCTGATGAGCAGCTAGTTCCAGAACACCAAGCCAGCCTGCCATCACAGCAGCGAATGTGAAAGTTGAAGTCTCCAGAGCCATCTGTATTCCAATTGGGTAGCCCATCTTGAAAACACATCTGACATCGCTACGCGATAATACTGCCTCTTTAATCGCACGAGCATATTCATTCATCCTTTTTGACTTGAATATGTAAGCTACGAACGCTATTAGAATTACGGCTCTAGAGACGAGTGTGCTGATTCCCGCGCCAGTGAGCCCCATCTCCGGGAAACCGAGCTTGCCGTAGATCAGTACCCAGTTCCCGAATATGTTGAGGAGGTTTCCTCCGATAAGCAATGTCATGGAAATCATTGGCTTGCAGATGCCGTCGGTGAACTGCTTGAGAACGTTGAAGCCGAGAGCGAACAGACTGGAAATCCCTACTATGATGAAGTAAGGCTTGATGAATGGCATCAGTTCAGGTGCTTGGCCGAACAGTCCGAGGCAAAAGTAAATCGCGGTGAGCAACGCTACGCTTATTCCTCCGATGATTCCGTTTACAATCAGCCCGTTCTTCAGCGTGGTCCCTATCCCTTTGATGTTGCCGGTCCCATTGTGCGCCCCAATCATTGGAGTCATCCCTGTAGCGAATCCCAGCTCAGTCATTATGAACAAATTCATGATGTTGTTCACGAACGATGAGGCTGCGAGTTCATCCACGCTGTGCCATCCAATCATGATGTTGTCCGCGAACGCCAGTACAATGACACAAGCCTGCCCAAGCATGATAGGCAGGCCTATTCGGAGTATTTCTTTGATTTTGTTCATAAAACAATGCTGCCCTTGAAGAAAAGGGCAGCAAAGTTACACACATTGTGTTAGATTGACAAATCCACTATTTTAGATTGAAGACCCTTTGAAAACCCTAGATTTGCTTTTCGGAAGTAGTCTGCCGCTGAGCGTTATCCTGTTGGAATTGAAAGTCGGATCAATCACTACAGTGGCATTGTTCGAACCTTTCGGTAAGGTAATGGTCACAATTGCGGAGATTGCCGCTCCCTGAATATTCATAGAATATGAGATTGTTCCTTTTTTGTCGGTTACCATCTTGATGTTGGAGGCTCGTCCATCAAGAGTGATGCCCCCTACACCATTAGGACCACCGCCATTGAAAGGTGCAACCTGGACAACGGCTTTGTCATCGGACAGGGAAATGAAATTAGTGTTGCTTTGAACATAGGCCATGTCTCCGTACTTGAAGATGATTTTGTCTGCCTCAAAAACGAAGTCCAAGGAATCCAGTGCCTTAACAGCATTGGCAAAGGCGAGAGAATCCTGCTGTGCTTCTATTCTTTTCTGCAGTTCTTTCAATGCCTTGGCATCCTGCTTAGACTTTGCCCTTAAGGTTGAGTCTGCTTTGATTCGGGCATTTTCAATGGCAATCTTCTCTGATGAAGTGTAGATACGCTTTTCAGTCTGCGCAAAACTTGTGGCTGCCACTAGCAGTAACAAGCAAATAGATGTTATTATTCTTTTCATAGTTATACTCTTAGTAATATTTTAACGATTACTAACCGAGCGGAGAAGTTACCAAAGTGTGTGCCAAAATAGCCTAGGCAGAAGCTTTGCCCTTGCTGAGGATGATTGTGATCACAGCGGTGAGGATTAGCAGAATGCCGGCTGCCAGATTGACAGTCAAGGCCTCGTGGAAGACGGTAAGACCAATCACGACAGCTGTCAGTGGCTCAAGCGCGCCCATGATGGCGGTCGGAGTAGAACCGATGATGCGAACGGAGATCCCCATGGAAATGAGGGAAAAGACGGTGGGAACAATGGCGAGCATCAATGAATATCCCCACTCACGTCCCGTGACAAGTGGCATGAGATGACGTTCGGGTGAAGTGAGCGAGAATAGGACCATTGACACAGCACAGACAATCAGCACGTAGAAACTCAGCTTCATCGCGGACATGTCAAGCCGATGGATTGTTGCTCTGTGAGGTAGGTACTTGGAGAATCTGTTGTGGCTGGCTTCTAGTTCGGATTGCGGTGCGGATGCGCGGTTTGCCACGATGATGTAGAGGGCGTAACTAAGGGCAGAGACCATCACAAGAAGTACTCCTACGGTGCTGAGAACCGTTTCTCCGTCACCTTTATAAAGAAGGAGCACTCCGACAAGTGACAGGGCTATTGCGGCAGCGGTTGCTTTCGTGATCTTCTCTCCGTAGAGCATGGCCATCAGAACAGCTGTCATGACGGGATAGACGAAGAGCAGGGAACAGGCTACTCCGCTGTCCATGTAGAGAAAGCTACAGTATAGAGTAAGAGAGGAGATTACGAACAGGAGTCCTAGGGCTATTAGGGTTGAGAGTTCGCCTCGGCTGACTTTGAATGTCTCGATGTTTCCGGCCACTTCGGCAGGCTCAGTGACCGAAGTCCGGCTGGTCACTGAGCTTGCCGAATTGACCTTCCCATGCATAAGAATCTTCCCCACCATAATCAGCCCTATTATCAACGCAGCCAGTCCGTACCTATAGAACAGCACTGACTCAACATTCAATCCCTCCTCGTAAAGGTATTTTGCCCCAAGAGGGTTTACACCGTAACTAACTGCGGCTAAAATCCCGAAAAAGAAGCCTTTAGCCTTGCTCTCTTTAGCTCTGACCATATTCCATTTTTCAAAATTGGCTGCAAAGTTAGCATTTTTCCTCTTTTAGTTGCATTTTCTGTGTTTTCTTTAGGAATTTTCTTGAATATCTAGAAAAGCATTAGGAAAATAATCCTAACTTTGCCCCAAGTTTTTGGTATGACAGTAAAATGAATGAAAAGATTAAAGACATCACAGGAATGGTCATGACCGGCAAATTCTGGAAAGACGTTGTGGTAATGACACTCGGAATGCTGGTCGCGGCAGCAGCTGTCTATTATTTCCTTGTGCCGAGCAAACTGATCATCGGAACCATATCCGGACTGTCCATTGTCCTTTCAGGAATATGTGAGTCTTTCTTCGGCATTCAGATTAAAGTCTCAATCTTCGTGACCATTATCAATGCCATTTTGCTTGTCCTTGCATGGCTCCTTATAGGAAAAGAGT
Organism: uncultured Bacteroidales bacterium; assembly: GCA_934678915.1. Lineage (GTDB taxonomy): Bacteria > Bacteroidota > Bacteroidia > Bacteroidales > UBA932 > Cryptobacteroides. The sequence goes on along the minus strand of CAKUSF010000064.1, from coordinate 3,512 downwards.
TCGGTGCAAAAACTGTCTATACCGCGATGATCCTTGGACCTCTGATGGATTTTTGGGCATGGATAATGCCTTACGAACGCCTTATCGAACCGGGCACAACTTCCGTAATGGGCGACATCTGGTTTGACCTCTGTTGCTTTGTCTTACTGCTAAGTGTCTCTCAGGCGATTCTGTTCAACATCAACGCCTCCACTGGAGGGCTAGACATTTTGGCCAAGATTGTGAACAAGTATTTCCACTTCGACATAGGTGCTTCGGTGACAGTGGCTGGAGCGGTGATCTGCTGTACTGCTTTCGCTATCAACCCTTTCAAGATGGTGATTATCGGCTTGATTGGAACATGGATCAACGGACTTGTAGTGGACTATTTCACAGCCAGCCTGAACAAACGCAAAAGGGTCTGCATAATCTCCTCTGACTACGACAAGATTCGTCGTTTCATTATTGATGAATTGGGCCGTGGTTGCAGCCTTTATGAAGTGATTGGAGGCTACACTGGAGAGAAGAGCATAGAGATCCAGTCTCTTCTAACACAAGAAGAATTTTCCAATCTTATGGAATTTCTCAAACGTGAAAACATCAAATCATTTGTCACAGCCGGCAATGTCAGCGAGGTCTATGGCCTTTGGCTTAAACACAAGAAATTCCATTTCTAGCTTTCGGGGAACGTTTTTTTTGCATATATTTGCCTATAAGTTTTTAAATCAATGATTATGGCAGAGACCGATCCAGTCTTTCCTCTCGATTCTGAGAAGGTTTATTATTCAATGGATGAATTGACCCTTGACACGGAAGAAGGGCCAAAGACTTTGAGGGTCGGTGCGTGGCTGAACTTCGATCCGGTCAGAATCCATAGAATGATCGTCAGGGAAAAGACGATGCAAGTTGATCAGTTTGAGGTCTATAACCCTTTGATGAGCAAGCTTAGACGGGCTGATCAGCAGTACTACAAACAGTTCATGGGGCTTGGCCTTACCATTGATTTTCCGGGCTACACTTCTGAGATTCTCGCCAGAATCCCTTTTGAGAATGATCCAATCAGCTTCTACAAATGGTGGAGGAAAGGCAAGCACGAGGACAAAGTCTATCTATCCAAGGCCAACCAGTTCAAGCTGTTCCAGAAAGTAGCCTTGATGGAGCCAAAGATTATGCTGAAAAAGGATCTCGACTTCCTGAAATCTTTCTGAAAATAAGTTTTTGAATATGCAAGACTGGCTACAGGCTCTCAGACTTGACACGTTGGCCACTGACAAGGACCGTGCATGTGATGTCTGGGACAATGACAATTGCTCTAATTACTCCTCCGATGGCACGAAGCTACTTGACGCGGAGAACTATCCAAGTGAGGTCCACGTCAAGGAAGGCACGAGAATCATCTGCGATGGGGCCTTTGCCTTCCAGCCGTACATGGCTGAGGACAGGAAGATAGGTGAAGATATTCCTGAAGAGGAGAGAGCATCGTTTTTGGACAAGATATTCCTTCCTCAAAGCATCACGCACATCGGCAGGGAGGCTTTCCGCGAGTGTGGCTGGCTGAAAAGCATCCGTCTGCCTAAAGACTTGGTGTTCATTGGTGACGGGGCTTTCTTTGGTTGTTGGGAACTTCGCTCGGTGAGCTGCCCAGCTAGGTTGGTTGCCATCGGAGACGGAGCCTTTGAGGAGTGCTTCTCGCTGAGCAAGGTGAAATTCAACAAGGGACTCAAGGCTATCGGTGCGGGAGCGTTCCTGGCATGCGAGTCGTTGGAGGAGATCATCCTTCCCGCAGGTCTGGAGTTCATTGGAGACGATGCATTTTACGGAGCGTCCTTGAAAAGGATTTTCGTGCCTCAAGGGGCTAGGGAGCGTCTGTCCGAACTCCTTCCAGAAAACCTTCGCAGGAAAATCCGCAACATTCGTTGACGGTGTTTTCAAATTGAAAGTTTTTCACTACATTTGGAATTGTGATTTTTAAGAATATTACGAAAAATGAATAAATTCTTAAATATGTTTGCCGTTTTGGCGGCAGTGCTGTCAATTACGGCTTGCAAGACAACGGTGCAGAAGCCCGTGAAAGTGGACTATCAGATGGAATATACCGTTGGTGACGTTACGTTTGACATGGTCAAGATCCCAGCCGGTCACTACACGATGGGACTTTCCGCAGACAATCGCAGGAAGGTTACGAACGGGATTCCTCACGAGGTGGCTCTTGATGGATTCGTAATCAGTGCCAAACCGGTCTCACAGGCTTTGTGGACTGCTGTGATGGGCAGCAATCCGAGCTCGGTGCAGAACCCTGACGCACCGGTCGATATGGTGTCTTGGGTTGATGCTGTGAAGTTCCTTGGCAAACTGAACAAGGCTACCGGCAAGATATTCATTCTTCCGACCGAGGCCCAGTGGGAATATGCCCAGAGAGTTCAGAATGGGAAGGAGTTCACGTCAGTCGCAGAATGGTGCCTTGACAGCTATGATGCTGTGCCTGACGGGGCTACAAGCGATGAATATTTCAAGCCTATGGAGCTGGCTGTCAATCCGGATGGACCGGCTGATAAAGACGGAAAAGTTGTCAGGACTGTACTTGAGAGGATGGAAGTGGACTGCCACACCAGCAAGGCCAAAATCGGTTTCAGATTAGCCCAACTGACTGAGGATGTGTTGACAGACGCAATTTTGGGACCGATTGAAGGGACCACTTTTGACCGTGAGAAAATCGATGCTTCGGATGCGAAGCCGGAAGTATTCACTGTCAAGGGAGTGGTATTCAAGATGATGAAGGTCAAAGGTGGAACATTCAAGATGGGTTACACTTCTGCGGATGCTCCGTATATGAATTTCAATTATCCAGATAATGAAGTCCCTGCTCATCAAGTTACGCTTGATGATTTCGAGATAGGGGAGACCGAGGTGACCGTTGCCCTTTGGAACGCTGTGATGGGTTCTGTCCCTTATTTGAATGACTTGGACGAGCCACAAAAGCCGGTAGGGAATGTCTCATGGTACAACTGTCAGACATTCATCAGTAGGCTCAACGCCTTGACCGGACGTAAGTTCCGTCTTCCTACAGAAGCTGAGTGGGAATATTCCGCTAGAGGTGGACAGAAATCTCGTCACTATGGCTTCAGCGGATCAAACGACTACGATGCGATGTGGTTTCTTGATAATGCCAAGTCAAAGCTGCATAATGTCAAGACGCTTAAGGCCAATGAATTGGGAATATTCGACATGAGCGGCAACGTCTGGGAGTGGTGCTACGACCGTGCGGGGGAATATTCAATAGACGCTCAGGTCAATCCTACTGGCGCTACTGAAGGAGGAACGAGGATTCTTCGTGGCGGCAGCTGCGCCAGCCGTTGGGATGCCTGCCGCATCACCAACAGATCATATATGCCGGCCAAGAACATTAAAGGCACTTTCGGACTGAGGCTTGCGCTTTAGTCCATTACTGATAATTAATAAACACTGATAATTGATTTTATGGAGGAGCAACTCAAAGTTACCTGTCTGCATGACAGTCACGTGGCTCTCGGAGC
>CAKUSF010000063.1 GCA_934678915.1 uncultured Bacteroidales bacterium | reverse complement strand
CCTCGTCTCCAAGGAACAATGACCGGTGAGACATATTGATCAGAGCAGTCACCTGCAACGGCAACGAACCTGCCTTCTCGGCCTCCTCCAACCCTTTCTCCATATAAGGCAAGGATGCGTCATACCACTTTCTGTCATTAAGCACGACAGCGTAACGCAAATTGATCAAAGCCGCAAGCATGTGATTGTCAGAACGTTTAATCTCCTTGGTAGCAAGAAGCAGATCACCGGCCCACTCCGCCTCACTCCCGGACTTGTTGTCCTGTCTGACCACCGCGCGAAGGTAGTACGCCTGCGCCTTCCTGTTCCTGTTGCCATACTTGAGGAAATAGTCAACGCCGACATTCATCATGGCCTCGTCGATTCCAGGCTTATAGGCGTTGTACTCCGCGAATGTCCTCAACAGACAATAGGAAGCATAGAGATAACGTCCGGATGATTCTGAATATGAAGCCGAATCAAGTATGGCCAAAGCGCTGTCAGGCCGAGAGTCCAAAAGACTCTCTGCCCGACTTAAATCCTCAGGGAGTCTGGCACCACGGCCGCACGAAGAGGCCGCACAAGCACAGACAATGAATAGAATCGCAGGATACTTTCCAATCATAACTCTCACAGGCAGGTGGTCATCCGTTGGTCAGTCCAATCGGCTTTTGCCTAAACACAAAGTTAAGAAAATATTTCCCACCCCGCTCTCTCCACTCAAAATTCATATTCTACTTCCCGTTCAATCCCTTTCCGCCACCGATTCTGGAGGCCTCGTCAATGCTTCCGACCTTGCGGGCGCGTGTCTGCTGAGCCTTGCCGAAACGCCATGAGAGTCCAACGTGGGCGACTTGAGCGTAATATTTCTGTCCTACGTACATGCTGCTCACATCACCGAGAACAGTGCTGGAGAGCCCCATACAATCCAGATTCGTGCAGGAAGAGCGCAGAACATCGTCCAGATTGAGAGACAGTATAAGGCGGTTGTCAAGCATCGTCTTCTTCACCCCTATATTCATTGAATAGAGACCGTGCAGTTTGAAGTAGCCATAGGCCATCGGGGAGCGGTAGAAGCCGTCCAGCTGCACCTTCCAGTCTTTCGGAAGGTTGAATGTGAAACATGAGTAGCATGAAAGAGTGAATGAATTGTTGCTTTCCACACCTGAGGTTTTTGCGTCCGAGTAAAGTCCTGTTGTACTTAGAGTCCAGGCGAGCCACTTAGCCAGAGGGAGTTCAGTCAAATTGAAGGTCAAAGCTGCCATATTCTGCTTTCCGTAGTTCGTCCAGATCAGAAGCTGGTCGCCATTTTCCTTGAGTTCAGGAAGCTGCGAGAACATTCCTCCGGTGTGGCTGAACGACGCGGAAAGCGAGAAGTGCTGGCCGAAACCGGTGCTGAACGAAGCTTGGTCTGAATATGCCGGACGCAGATCCGGATCTCCGACAGTGTAGGTGTGAGCGTCTATGTAGTTCTCGACCGGGTTAAGAGACATATAGCTAGGGCGCTGGATTCTTCTTGTGTAGGACAACGCGAACCTAAGGTCGGCTGACGGATTGAAGCCCACGAAAACTGTCGGGAACAGGTCGAAGTAACTGCGTCTGCTCTCGTCTCCGGCTGAGATCCAGTCACCGAACGAGTTGGTATATTCACCTCTCAAACCAGCCTTGGCGGTCCATTTGGGACCGAATTGGGCAGCAAGCGAAAGGTAAGCGGCACCGATGTTCTCACGGTACTTGAAGCGGGTCTCGGAGTTAACAGCTGACGGACCGGTCTCAGTCTTGACAGTCGTGTTGCCGGTCTTGGAAAGAGCCCACTTGGCTCCGGCCTCCAACCTTGCGAAATTAAACACAGTGGCCTCGTAGTCAGCCTTCGCGGACCAGATGTTCACCTTGTTGTCAGAATCTATGTACCTTGTGGAAGGAATCCACTCCGAACCGCCCATATTCCTTGTGAAAGTCTTCTGGTCGTTAGCCGTCCAGTCAGCGTTGTGGTAATAGTCCAGATTGAAGGTGACCTCGGAATTTGTCACCTCATTGAATATGTGCGTGAAGTTCACGTTCCCGTTGGTCTGGCGGCTCTTGTCCTTATTCAATGTGGCTGACTCGGCACGCTCAAGTTCTTGGTCTCCAAGTGTCTGTGTGGTGACATTGCGATCCCTGTCAGACTTCATCACGTTGCGTGAACCCGGCAGATTCACGATGAAACCCAAAGTATTCCTCTTGTCGATAAACCAGTCGTTGCCGAAACGCACCTGCCAGTTGTGATACCTGTCCTTCTGGAGAGACTGAGCGAGAATCCGGAACGGAACCCCGTCCCGCGTCAGTTTGTTGTCTATGTCCATATCAATGTCCATATCATAGATTCCCTGATAGGCCGAGACAAAGGTGTTTGTCTTGGCGGTTCTGTAGCTGAGATTTCAGCTGACGTTCTCCCGGAGCCTTCTTAATGAGATCCAAAGCGTTTCTACCTTGGACGAACGCACTTTGCGAGACGTTCATCACCAGTTTGTCAATCTTCATCTCGACCAGTTTCACACGCTCGGTGACGGTCGCACTGGAAAGCATCTGAGTGTCCTCGGACATATTCAACGGCTCGATCTCATTCATTCCAGAGACGACTCGAACATTCTTGAATATATCCTTGTAGCCAATGAGCGAGGCCTTGATGATATACTCACCGGGCGTGGCCTGAAGCGAATATATTCCTTTGTCATCACAGGTGGCACCTGCTACTAATGTACTGTCCGGCCTCATAAGTGCGACGGTCGTCCATCCGAGAGGCTCACCGGTGGCCTTGTCCAACACCGTGCCTTTAATTTCCGAAACACTCTGGCGGACAGCTGAGGCACTCGCCCCACCGATGACCAGCATAGCAGCAATAAGCAATAATCTGAATCTTTTCATTTTCATCCTCATTTTTTACAGTGCAAAGTTACTGTGGATTTTCCGGCATTAGAGGGGTAGACAGTGGACAGATTAAAATCATAATCAACTAAGTATCAAAACAAAAGACACGGACAATGTGGACAAGTCCCGCATGTCCAACTCATCTGTTGATGTACCAAAACCTTTAAGGCATGTAAAAACTCACGATGGCGGCAAGACTATTCAATACGGAAATATTCACTAAATGAATATTTTCCCGTCCAGAAATATTGCAGAATCTTCAGAAATTCCCGAAATTGCAGGCGTGAAGTTAACAACACACAACTTATGACCCGTAGAAAACTTCTTATACTGTTACCTTGCCTGCTATCTCTATGGCTGGCGAAAACTTCTAGTTTGCTGTTCGCTGGCCCTGCGAATCCCGGCATCATCACTGTGACCCAAAATGACGGGTCTAAGATCAATATCCGCATCCATGGAGACGAGTTCAGCAATTATGTAACCTCGGTCGAAGGTTACACCCTCACAGCGGACGCGGACGGGGACTGGGCGTTCGCCAAACTTGATTCAAACGGACTTCTAGCCCCGACATCGGTAAAAGCCAAACCTTTCGGTCAGTTGACAGACGAAGAGCGCAGGATTCTTGGCACTACACTGCGCAAGAACCTTAAACCCACGAGGTTGACAAACATGCAGCAAAGGCTGAAAACCGCATGGACATATTCATTGGCCACACGCTCTGGGAATATCAATGACTGCATGCCCCCTCTCTTGGGTGGCACCTCATGGCAACCAGTCGGAGACAAGAAAGTTCTGGTGCTTCTGGCCGAGTACCCTGACATGCCTTTCACGAAAGGAGACAACGCAGAGTTCAATGACCTCCTTAACTCACGGAACTACACAAAGAACGGAGCCACCGGAAGTGCATGGCAGTACTATTACGACAATTCCAACGGGCAATTCAGCCCTGAGTTCACGGTTGCAGGGCCGTATCGGCTCTCCAAGAACAGGGCTTGGTACAAGGACAGGGCAGAGGAGATGGTCGCTGAGGTAGCCCGTCTTGCCGACAACGATGTGGATTTCAGCCAGTTCGCTGAGAACGGAGTGGCGCATGACATATTCGTATTCTACTCTGGTGGAGCACAAAGTACTGGAGACCCGAACGGAATCTGGCCACATCGCTATGGTTTGAAGAATCTGACACTTGACGGAGTCACGATTCCAGGCTATGCGTGCAGTTCAGAACTGGAACCCGGTGGACAAGGAAACAGCATCCTAGCCCCGATCGGTTCGTTCTGCCATGAATTCGGGCATATAATCGGACTGCCTGACCTCTATGACACCAACACTGAGGATCAAGACAATGCAGACACACCGACATTCTATTCGTTGATGGCCTACGGAAGCTACAACAACAGCAGCCGCACTCCCCCAGCGCTCAGCATACTTGAAAGATGGATGATGGGATGGTCTGAACCAGAAGTGCTGGAGAATACGGGGGAATATTCCCTGCCAGCCATCACGGAGGGCAGAGGCTATCTCATCAAGACTGAGACCGAAGGGGATTATTACCTCTTGGAATGCCGGGGAGTGGGAAAGAACGAATGGGATAAGAAAGATTATCTTGATTACTACGGGAATGGCGTGGACTGGGGACTCCTTGTCTATCATGTCAGGAACGACAGGAACAGTTGGATGGGGAACACAGTGAACATCATGCACGGAAAAGAACACTACCAGATTTTCTATTCCAACCCTAACTCTAGAAACGATTACTGCCCGGCTCCAGGGTACTGTTTTTTCCCCGGCAAGAGGAATGAGACATCACTTTACAGTGACAAAGGATCCAAATTTGTGGCCGCGGATGGCAAGAAAACTATGGCCGAGATTCCGTCCATCAGGCTCGATGAAACGCTAGGTTTAGTAAAACTATCTGTTACAGAGCGCAATGCGAGCATCACAGAAATCAAGTCCAATGCCTTTCAGCACGACATCCTGCTGAGTTGGAAAGATGACCTTTCATCCAGTTGGACGGTCGAATGGAAACCGGAAGGAGACGGGACGGAAGCAAAATCAATCACTGGGCTCACATCCTCCGAAGTGCATATTCCTCTGCTCAAGGACGCACAGGATTACGTGATCACCATCACTGGCAACAAGAACAGCAAGACTTCCCTGACCCTTAGGACCGAAAAGTCCGGCTCTGGCTTTCCGAGAATCCAGCTCTCAAAAGCTAGCCCTTCGTCCGAGGACACTTTCCTGATGATGCTGGTTGACTGCGGAGAGGTAAGCGGCATACAATGGACGGTAGATGGAGCCAAAACCGATGGTTTCCTCAACCTGCGCAAAGGCGAACACTATGTTCAGGCGGTCCTGGCAAAGCCAGACGGAGGCACAGAATATTTCACCAGATTCATCGACATCGTCCTATAGCAAATCATTGAATATCACAGATTATGAGAACATCACTCAGAATATTCACCTCTTTCCTGCTTCTCGCGGCAACACTGAACGCATGCAAACATGACAAGGAAGAAGACTCCTTTCGGGAAGATTTTTCAGTCTCAAGTAATTTAGGAATATACCAGGATGGCAAGCAGACCTTTTCTTTCCTTAAGAAAGTCCACCAATATTATTGCGCTCCAAAGGAAAGCCTGATTAGGATCATAGATCATGACGGAACATACGATCTTACCGTGAAATTCAGCGCGATGCCATCCTCCTCCAGAGGGGTAAGCGGTACCGTCTCTGGGAACATGGGTCTCAGCGGATTCAGTTTCAGCGAGTTAAAAATCCTAAAGATCGACAGCAGGACTGTCTGGCTATGGTCTGACAAGGACAAGGTCGGATTCATCCTTCCGTCAGCTGGAATGCAAGCCACTAAAACTAATTAATAATCTCAATAATAAGAACGTATGAAAAGATTCTTTGTGCTCTTGTTTATGCTTCTGGCAACGTTATCTCTTGCGTCGGCCCAGACCATAAACATCAAAGGAACCGTCATCGACGAGAACGGAGAACCCGTTGCCGGTGCTTCGGTGATTATCAAAGGGACCACCAAGGGCCGCATGGCGGAACCGGATGGTAGTTTCACAATGTCAGACTGGACGGCATACTACACAGACTACTCCTACAGTTACGTCTATGGTGCCAGCACAACACTGACTAAGAAGTAATTGGACACAATATTAAAAGCACCGGACTCTTTTCGAACTCGGTGCTTTTAATATTGTCTTTCTATGCCAAACCGTTAATACTCAAGACGAAAATCATCAACCCAAAGAATTGAGTCAGGGCTGCCGGTAAAGTAGTCACCTAACATGCTGGCTGCGCAAGAGACTATGATGTGCGTAGGGCGACGGGATGTGGAGACATATTCAAGAGGAATCTCAACCTTAGTCCACTCCATGTCATGATCTGTGACAAAATTGCCGTAGGCTATGACATTCGGGCCTTTGGAGTCAAAGAATGTCTCCTTCTTCGTGGTATTCACCTCAACCGGACTGTCGGCAGAGCCGCCATATTCCTTTGGACTCCAATCACCGAGAGCCACCCAAACGGTTCCTCTGTCGTTGTCTCCGACTTTGACTACATCATCGTCAGGATAGCCACCAAGAGTCTTCTGCTGGATCTTCCCGCTCTTGTACTTGAGCCAGACAGTCAGTTTACGAGGACGCAGGGAGAACGGACGTCCCATATTGATTACTCCTCCTGACATGCCGATGGTCTTAACATATTCACCAGAAAAAACATTGCCCGCAGCAAACTTGATGATCACGTACTGCGACTCCATCTTCAATGAATATTTTCCCTCAACTTTCTCCGTGTCATCCGGTTTTGTGATGGCATAGCTTGAGCCGACTGTGGTCGATCCTTTGTTGCCGCATCCCCACCACTTGGTCTGGAGGCTTGGGTCCGAAGAAGCAGGATCGAAGAACGAGTAATATTTTTTGGATTCAGCGTTACTGAATGTCTCGAATCCTGCGTTCGGTAGCTGCACCTCAGCCTCGGTTTCAAACATCTCTACCTCAGTGACTTCGTCTCCGCTGAAGGCAAAACACTCATATTCAGTCAAAGGTTCAAGTCCCTCTACCATCGCACTGAACGCGCCACCCTTGGAAGTAACATTCGCAACGTTTCTCCAATCGGTTTCTCCCTTCTTCCTGACACGGAATCCATTGTCACGCCCTTCAATTCCGGAAGCATTGAGCCAAGCGACCCTGGTCCAAGCATCAACGCCTATCATTGAAATGGTAGACTCGACCGTTTCAGCAGAAATTGTCCACTCCTCGACAACGTCATGATAGGAAACCTTCACCAATACAGAATTCGTAAAATCGTGAATAGAAGCGGCAGCCGGAGAATATTTCGCCACACCCTCAGGCCCAAGTTTCATGGAAACCACGTTCAGATTCTTCAAATCCATTGAGGACGGAATCTTGAATGTCACCCGTCTGTTTTCCGCATCTATCATGGAATCGCCTGACTGACCGGAAACTGTGAAGTAACGCTCTATCGGTTGCTCGGCCTTGATCGTCCAGTCAAAATTCCGTTCATAAAGGCTCAAGGTGACGTTGAATGGCGAGGATAGGTCCCTCACACCTGTCAATTCAGCCGAAGTCGTGACCGCCTTCTCATTAAAAGAGACCTCAGTGATGTTCACACCTCGGATGTCCGTTGCTTCCTCAAGTGTGATCAAAACCTCACAGGCATCTTTGTCGATGCTTACGGACTTGGCCCCCTCGACCTGAAGGCCTGCAATCTCAGCGGCCACATCTGGATAAGGGATATCATTCTTAATGCAGGACACGGTGGCAAGAAGCACCATGAATATGACAAAGAATCTGTTTTTCATAACTTAAATGTGAAAACTTAGTCCAAATGAGATGTCAAGGATATCCAGCATGAAACGAACTTTCGAGAAATCCCTTGTGCCCACAATCTCACCGTTCTTGTAATAGTCGATGTGGTTGTAGGTCGCTCCCCCGATGCCAATCGAGACATGAGTACTGATGCTGTTCGTCACAAAGACCATAAGTCCCGGATGGACCGCAATCTTGACCCTATTCGCGGCTGAATAGGAATCCAGACTTTCCTCATTGTAGGAAAACGAAGTCCTTGTGTATGAATATCCCAATGAAATGTCGGTAAAGACTCCGAAACGGCTGTTCTTGTCCAGTGGAGCATAGGCCCGATGGAAAATTTCAGTCTGAATCGAGCGCGAGTCAGCCTCAATGTCACTCATGGAAAAAGAGAGATCATCGCTCAGCATGGAAAAGTCAGCGTTGGAAATTCCACCTTGGGCAGAGGAATATTTAGCCCTTAACCCAACTGAACGATTGTCCTTGTAGGTGTAATCCAGATAAGGAGCAATAGTCATCAACGTACCGTTTGCATCAAGATGCTGAAGCAGCATAAGATACTCACTGTCCTTGCTGAACAGATCCACATAGGAGAACTGAACTCCTGCGGAAAAATCCTTTTTAGGCATGAACACACGGTCCGGCCCCCTTTGGATGTCAGATGAGCCTTCACCTTTATCCTCGGCCCCAAGCCACAGGCTGAAAAGAGCCATCATGAATGTCAAAGCAATCCGTCTCATAGGCTACAGATAATAATAAAGGCTGAAACCCACTGCAAGCAGGTTAACCTTAAAGTTAATGAGTGTCACACTGCGCTCCCCATCGGCCACACGGTTATGGTTCTGGTCCGTCCAGTCGAAATGCAGTCCTAGCATGTTCACGCTGACATCTATCGCAAGTTTGTCCGTCACGAAGGCCATGAACCCAGGACAAACATTGATTCCAAGAGAGTTAGATGTCTCATAAGTAGCGTTCACCTTGTTGTTATGGCCGTCCAAGACCTTGCCTTGACCATAAGAATATGATAGCTGCAACTCGTTGAACAAGCCAAGTCTCTTGAGTTGTCCGACAGGAATATAGTAGCGTCCGATTCCCTGAATCTCAAAGGCATGGCTAATCTTGTGGTAGTCGGAAAGCGACAGGTCAATGTCCTCGAAATTCATCTGAGCGGAATCCAACTTGAACATATTCCTTTTGTAGCCGGCTCTGATGCCGACTCCCATGTTGTCCTTGACCATGTAGCAGAATGCCGGGCTGACAGAAAGCGTGTAGCCGGTCGAGTTGATGCCGTTGACGACAAGCAAACGTGAATTGTCGTTGTTGTGCAGCATGTAGCTAGCTCCGCCACCAATCATCCATGTGCCCTTCTTGATGAAGCAAGGTTGGGAGGACAGGTCTATCCCCCTATCCAGTTTCTGCCCCTCGGCCACAAGCGGACTGAGGAGCAGAAGCAAAGTCGTGACTAATTGGAATCCGTATCTCATGATCATTAGTAGATGTCTGCGTCTCTAATTCGTTAAATACACTACAGTTCAATTTATACGAGCAGGGGAATACCACCACGCTCATATTCACAAATGTAATGCTTTTTAGTCATATTCAAAAATTCCTAAGATTATCACGGGAGCCGGGGGCGTTCTTAAAGACCAAGAGATTAAAATCTTTTATGTTCTTCGAATCTTGTTATAGATAATGCGTCCCAAAACCAGAAACACTTGCTTTGGACAATACGATTTGATAAACAGTTATACTTCAACTTTTTACAAAGAGAGCAGATGGACAACCGCAGTTTTCCAATGGCTTTTCATATCTTTGCAGGATGAAAAATATAGTTGCTCTACTCGGATTGATTTCATTAGGTCTCGGAATTATCGGAATCTTTGTACCGGTTCTTCCCACAACACCGTTTCTGTTGCTGGCATCATGGCTGTTCCTGAAAAGTTCTAATAGGTTGTACAATTGGCTGATGAGCCACCCTAAATTGGGGCCATACATCAAAGACTTCATGCTTTATAAAGCTATTCCTCTGAAAGCGAAGATAATCTCAATCTCAACACTATGGGCCAGTCTTATCTGCTGTGCCGCCTTCGTTGCCAGACACTGGGCACTAAGAGCCATATTCATCCTAATTGCGATAGGGGTAACCATTCATATTCTTTCATTCAAGACAAAATGAATCCACTTCACCTCTCACTTTACCATCCACATCTAATATTTGGTAGATACTTTGGTTGAAGATTACAAAAAAACATCGCAAGTATCTATGAAAGAATAACTTGCGATGATTTCTCAGCGGAGAGGGAGGGATTCGAACCCCCGGAGCCTCGCAGCTCAACAGTTTTCAAGACTGCCGTAATCGACCACTCTACCACCTCTCCAGACTTTGTTCCCTCAATTGAGGGAATGCAAAGGTAAATAAAATTTTCTGTTCAGCAAAATATGTGAGGATATTTTTGCTATTTTTTCCCATCTTCCTTCTTCTCCTCGGTTCGGGTAAAGAAGCGGTTCTGGAAAAGAATCAAATAGAAAGCACCGACTGTGACGCAACTGTCTGCAAAATTGAAGACAGGTGCGAAGAACAACAGACGATCACCTCCCACGAACGGAACCCAATCAGGCCAGATGGTGTCTATCAAAGGAAAATAGAACATGTCAACCACGCGACCGAACATCAACGGTGCATAATCGAAAATCACACCGTAGAAAAGGCTGTCAATGATGTTGCCGAAAGCCCCGGCTGTGATCAGTGTCAGCCCGACAAGAACTCCTGTCGGAACAACCGGTTTGCCATCAGGCAGTAATGCCAATTTTCCTTCTGAATCAACAGACTTGCGCACAAGCGAAGCAATCCACCAACAGAGGACGCCCGAAAGTGCAATCCTGAAGAAAGACAACAGGAACTTGCCAACTGCACCACCGAACTTCATTCCGAAAGCCATTCCCTCATTCTCAATGAAGAAAATCTGAAACCAGTTCCCGATGACACTGAAATGTTCACCTATCTGCATGTTCGTCTTGACCAGAATCTTGATGACCTGGTCAATGACGACGAGTACGACTCCCAAAATCAGGAGCTGTTTTCCTTTGGAAATTTTCACTAACTCTGTCCTTTTTTAGCAAGTTTCTCTTTTGCCTCGACAGTCAGCGTAGCATGAGGAACCAAGCGTAATCTCTCTTTAGGAATAAGCTGACCGGTTTCCCTGCATATTCCATAGGTTTTGTTCTCGATTCTCACAAGGGCTGCCTCCAGATTCTGGATAAACTTGTACTGCCTTTGAGCGAGTTGGCTGGCCTCTTCCTTGGAAAGTTGGTAGGCGCCATCATCCTCGACCGTCTTGAAAGACGGAGTAGTGTCCTCGATGTCGTTGCTACCATTGTGCATAATGACCCTACGCAGGGTATTATACTCTTTCCTAGCCTTGTCAAGCATG
>CAKUSF010000062.1 GCA_934678915.1 uncultured Bacteroidales bacterium | reverse complement strand
CTGACGCTGCCCGTGAAGGTGGCCTTATTTTCTAATTGAAAGACTATGGCAAATACAAATGTTAAAAGAGTAAAGACATCTGATCTTGAATTGAAGGACAGATTGGTCGCCATCCAGAGAGTGACTAAGGTCACTAAGGGTGGTCGTCACTTCCGCTTTGCCGCGATTGTGGTTGTGGGTGACGAGAACGGTGTTGTTGGTTATGGTCTTGGAAAAGCCAATGAGGTAACTGCCGCCATCGCAAAAGGTGTTGAGGATGCCAAGAAGAATCTCGTGAAGATTCCTATCATCAACACAACCATTCCGCATGAGCAGGAATCCAAGTTCGGAGGCTCTGTGGTCTTTATGAAGCCGGCTGCCCCTGGTACCGGTGTTAAGGCTGGTGGTGCCATGCGTGCCGTCTTCGAGTCAGCCGGTGTTCAGAACGTCCTCGCCAAGTCTAAGGGCTCATCCAACCCTCACAACCTTGTGAAGGCTACTGTTGAGGCTCTTACCCAGATGAGGGACGCTTACACTGTGGCCGGTCTCCGTGGTGTTCCTATGAGCAAAGTGTTTAACGGTTAGGAGGTTCACAGTTATGGCAAAACTTAAGATAACACAGGTAAGAAGCAAAAACGGATGTACTAAGAGGCAGATTGCAAATTTGACCACACTTGGAATCCGCAGAATGCACCAGACCGTGGAGGTCGAGAAGACTCCGGTGACAGAAGGCCAGCTCGCCAAGATCCGTCACCTTGTTGAAGTTGAAGAAATCTAATCAGGAGGACGAATAGATGAAACTGGAAAATTTGAAACCTGCAAAGGGTGCTACTCATAACAGCAAGCGTCTTGGCCGTGGCCAGGGTTCCGGTAAAGGTGGTACTTCCACCCGTGGTACCAAAGGTGCACAGGCTCGCGCTGGCTACGAACATAAGATCGGTTTCGAGGGAGGCCAGATGCCTATCCAGAGACGTGTTCCGAAGTTCGGATTCAAGAACCCTACCAGAATCGAGTACAAGGCAGTCAATGTCGCTGCCATTCAGGCTCTTGCTGAGCAGCTTGGAAAGGCTGAGATCGGCATTGAGGACATCAAGGCAGCAGGACTCGCTGACACCAAGGAGCTTGTAAAGATTCTTGGCAACGGTGAGATTTCAGCTGCGGTAACAGTAACCGCTGACGCTTTCTCAGCCTCAGCAGTCTCTAAGATTGAAGCCGCCGGTGGTAAGACAATCGTAATCGGCAAATAGAGATGAAGAAGTTTATTGAAACCATAAAGAACATCTTCAGGATCGAGGAGCTCCGTACGAGACTCGGCTACACGTTCCTACTCATCCTTGTCTATAGGTTGGGTTGCTTCATCGTGTTGCCTGGTATCGATACGACCTTGCTTGCCCAACTTCAGGATAGCACGCAGGAAGGACTCGTTGGTCTTTTGAATATGTTCTCCGGAGGTGCCTTCGGTAACGCTTCCATCTTCGCGTTGGGAGTGATGCCGTACATCTCTGCATCAATCGTGATTCAGCTTTTGGGCATGTTCGTCCCTTATTTCAGGAAACTCCAGATGGAGGGCGAAAGTGGCCGTAGAAAGATGAATCAGCTCACCAGGTATCTCACCATTCTCATTCTCTGCATTCAGGGACCAGCCTACATCGCTTCTATCCACAGTCAGATTCCGGGTACCGCATTCCTTGCGGAGACCCAGCTTGGTTGGAGCCGTTTCATGTACAACCTTGTTGCCACCATCATCCTGATGTCCGGCTCAATGTTCGTCATGTGGCTTGGTGAGAGAATCACTGACAGAGGTATCGGCAATGGTATTTCATTGATCATCATGATCGGTATTGTTGCACGTCTGCCGTTCGCACTCATTAGTGAGATTGGTACTAAACTTAGCACGACAGCCGGTGGCGGTCCTATCGCCTTGATTGTCGAGTTGGTTATCTGGTTCCTTGTCATTGTTGCGACAATTGCCCTCGTGCAAGGTGTCAGGAGAGTTCCTGTACAGTATGCCAAGAGAGTAGTAGGCAACAGGCAGTACGGTGGTGTGCGTCAGTACATCCCTCTGAAGATCAATGCTGCTGGTGTAATGCCTATCATCTTCGCCCAGGCGCTGATGCTTTTCCCACTCCTCTTCTCACGTTTTGATGCGACCAGAGGTTTGGCTGCCACTCTCGGTAACTACACCGGATTTTGGTATAACCTGATTTTCGGATCACTCGTTGTCATCTTCACGTACTTCTACACAGCCGTCACGGTTAATCCTACCA
This sequence comes from uncultured Bacteroidales bacterium, assembly GCA_934678915.1. Classification (GTDB taxonomy): domain Bacteria; phylum Bacteroidota; class Bacteroidia; order Bacteroidales; family UBA932; genus Cryptobacteroides. The sequence continues at coordinate 9,075 of CAKUSF010000062.1, read as the reverse complement.
TGATGGCAGAAGACATGAAGAAGAACGGTGGTTTCATCCCTGGCGTGAAGCCTGGAAAGGCCACGGTCAATTACCTTGACTCAATCATGTCTAAGGTGACTCTCCCTGGTTCCATATTCCTTGCCATCATCGCCATCCTTCCTGCTTTTGCCAGGATTATGGGTGTTCAGGATCAGTTCGCGAGCTTCTATGGTGGTACATCACTGTTGATCCTTGTAGGAGTAGTCCTTGACACGCTTCAGCAAATTGAGAGCTATCTCCTGATGCGTCACTATGACGGTCTGATGAAGACTGGACGTATCAGCGGACGCTCAGGAATGTAATTTTGATAATCACAAGATTGATGGTTAAGCCTAAGACAGAAGAGGAAATTGAACTGCTGCGCGAGAATGCCATTCTCGTCTCCAAGACGTTGGCAGAAGTCGGGAAAGTGGTCGCCCCAGGTGTGACAACCGCGAGGTTGAATGAGGTGGCTGAGACTTTTATTCGTGACAACGGTGCAATTCCGAGTTTTCTAGGATTCGAGGGTTTTCCCGCTGCGATATGTACATCTGTCAATGATGTCGTTGTCCATGGTTTTCCATCGGACTACGTTCTCAAAGAAGGCGACATCGTGACTGCTGACATCGGCACTTTGTACAAAGGCTATAACGGTGATTCGGCTTACACTTTCCCTGTCGGGGAAGTGGATGCCGAAACCCGAAAGCTGATGGATGTTACCAAGGCTTCGCTCTACAAAGGAATTGAGGCTGCGGTTGCCGGCAACAGGACAGGTGACATCGGACACGCGGTGCAATCGTACGCTGAGTCATTCGGATTCTCCGTGGTACGTGAACTTGAAGGACACGGACTTGGTAAGGAGATGCACGAAGCTCCAGGCGTTCCAAACTATGGACGTCAGGGGTACGGATGCAGGCTTGTGGAGGGAATGGTCATCTGCATCGAACCAATGATCAATGCAGGAGGCAGAGGAGTGTATGTGGCCAGAAATGGTTGGGCTGTACACACTTCCGACCACAAGAATGCGGCTCACTATGAGCTTACGGTTGTTGTTCGTAAAGGCAAGGCGGAACAACTGTCAACATTTGATTACATAGAAAGTACTGGTAAATTTTAAAGTGTTTTTTCAATGTCCAAGCAAGTAGCGATAGAGCAAGACGGTAAAGTGATCGAGACTCTTCCTAACGCAATGTTCAAGGTGGAGCTTGAGAATGGCCACGTCCTTCTCTGCAACATCTCCGGCAAGATGAGAATGAATTTCATCCACATCCTCCTTGGAGACAAGGTGAGGGTTGAAATTTCACCTTACGATTTGACTAAGGGAAGAATATCTTTCAGGTACAAATAAAAATATTCACGATATGAAAGTCAAAACATCCATCAAGAAGCGCAGCGATGATTGCAAGATCGTCAGACGCAAAGGTCGTCTTTATGTCATCTGCAAGAAGAACCCTAAGTTCAAGATGCGCCAGGGATAACAGTAGTTTGTAAAACAAATAAAGTTTAAGATAAATTATGGCAAGAATAGCCGGTGTTGATTTACCGAACAACAAAAGGGGTGAGATAGGTCTCACCTACATCTACGGTATCGGCCGCAGCTCCGCGAGAGAGATTCTCCAGAAGTGCGGAATCGATTACGACATCAAGGTCGGTGAATGGAATGATGATCAGGTTGCCGCTATCCGTACCCTCATCACTGAGGAGTATAAGATTGAGGGTGAGCTTCGTTCCTCCGTCCAGATGAACATCAAACGACTGATGGATATCGGTTGCTACAGAGGTATCCGTCATCGTATCGGTCTTCCTGTACGTGGTCAGAGCACAAAGAACAATGCCCGTACAAGAAAGGGAAAGAAGAAGACCGTCGCAAACAAGAAGAAGGCGACCAAGTAAAACTAGATGAATTATGGCAAAGAAAACAACATCATCAAAGAGAGTTGTCAAGGTTGAGGCTACGGGCCAGGCCCATATTTCATCAACCTTCAATAACGTGATCATTTCCTTGACTAACAATCAGGGTCAGGTGATCAGTTGGTCCTCAGCCGGAAAGAGCGGATTCAGAGGTTCCAAGAAGAACACCCCATACGCTGCTCAGGTTGCTGCTGAGGACGCTGCCAAGACCGCTTTCGATGCTGGTCTTCGCAAAGTAAAGGTCTTCGTTAAAGGCCCAGGTGCTGGTCGTGAGTCTGCAATCAGAGCCGTCAACAACGCTGGAATCGTTGTTACTGAGATTGTCGATGTGACTCCGATGCCGCACAACGGATGCAGACCAAAAGGCCGTCGTAAAGTATAATCAATGAATTAAAACAAAATTACTATGGCAAGATATATTGGTCCAAGCACTAAAATCGCCCGTAAATTCGGTGAGCCTATATTCGGAAGTGATAAGGATTTCGAGAAGAGAAACTATCCTCCAGGACAGCACGGATTGGCTGCAAAGCGCAAGAAGCAGCGTGAGTACGGTGTCCAGCTTAAGGAAAAGCAGAAGGTTAGGTACATGTACGGTCTTCTTGAGCGTCAGTTCCACAACACCTACCTTAAGGCCTGCAAGATGCCGGGTCTGAGAGGTGAGAATCTTCTCTTCCTCCTTGAGGCGAGACTTGACAACATTGTCTATAGAATGGGGCTCGCTCCAACAAGAGCAGCTGCAAGACAGCTTGTCAGCCATGCACACATCACTCTGAACGGAGAGGTTTGCAACATCCCTTCTGTTCATGTAAAACCAAGTGACGTGGTTGCTGTCAGAGAGCGTTCAAAGAGCCTTGAGGTCATTCAGAAGGCTGTTGCTTCTGCTCCTAAATATTCATGGATCGAGTTTGACCCTAAGGCGCTTTCAGGCAAGTTCTTGAATGTTCCTGCAAGGGCTGACATCCCTGAGAACATCAACGAACAGCTCATCGTAGATCTGTACTCTAAGTAAAATTAACACCCAAAAAGAATTAATATGGCAATCTTGGCATTTCAGAAACCGGACAAGGTGATAATGCTCGAAGGCACCGAGACAGTCGGCCGTTTTGAATTCAGGCCTCTTGAGCCTGCTTACGGTCAGACAATCGGTAATGCGCTTCGTCGCGTTCTTCTCGCCTCTCTGGAAGGTTTTGCTATCAGTCAGATCAGGATTTCAGGTGTGGACCAAGAGTTCGCAACGGTTCCTGGTGTGATCGAGGGAATGCAGGACATCATTCTGAATCTCAAACGTGTGAGATTCAAGAGAATGGTTGACACCGTTGACTCCGAGGTAGCAAACATTGTGATTAGCGGTAAGAATGAGTTTACCGCAGAGGATATTTCTAAAGGATTGTCTTCTTTCAAGGTGTTGAACCCAGAGCAGCACATCTGCTCACTCGAACCGTCAGTTACTCTTGAGATTTCATTGACCATTACTAAAGGCCGTGGATTCGTTCCGGCTGATGAGATGAGAGATGAGAACACACCGATTGGAACCATCCTTGTCGATGCTGTTTACACTCCTATCAGGAAGGTCAACTGGACTGTAGAGCCTTGGCGTGTCGAGCAGAAGACCGACTACGAGAAGCTGAACCTTGAGATAATCACCGATGGATCTATCTCTCCGAATATGGCGCTTCAAGAGGCGGCCAATATCCTGATCTATCACTTCAAGCTTTTCACGGATGACAAGAAGATTTCCATTGAGAGTGCTGTTGAGTCTGATTCTAAGGAGTTGGATGAGGAAAGCCTCAGAATGAGACATCTCCTTCTCACCAAGCTTTCAGACATGGGTCTTTCAGTGAGAGCCTACAACTGTCTGAAAGCAGCTGACATCGACACATTCGCTGACCTTGTTTCCTATTCAAGGAATGAGCTCATGAAGTTTAGGAACTTCGGAAAGAAGTCACTCAATGAAATCGATCAGCTCGTGGAGAAGATGAAGCTCCAGTTCGGGATGGATGTAAGAAAATTTAATATTGAACCCAAGAAAAAGAACGCATAGAAATGAGGCACAATAAAGCAATCAATCACCTTGGCCGTAAGTCTGGCCATCGTAAGGCACTGTTGGCCAACATGGCGACTTCTTTGATTCTGCATAAGAGAATTACTACAACTGTGGCTAAGGCAAAGGCTCTTAAGTCATACGTTGAGCCTCTTGTCACCAAATCAAAGGAAGACACGACTCATTCCCGCAGAACAGTTTTCAGCTACCTTAAGAACAAGGAGGCTGTCAAGGAACTCTTCGGTGTGATTTCAGCAAAGGTCGCGGATCGTCCAGGTGGCTACACTCGCGTGCTGCACATGGGCTTCCGTCAGGGTGACGGAGCCGACATGGCTCTTATCGAGTTCGTTGATTTCAACGAGGCTGCTCTTGTCGCTAAGAAAGAGGAGAAGAAGTCAACCAGACGTAGTCGCGCCAAGAAGGCAGAGGCCCCTAAAGCTGAGGAGGCACAAGCCCCAGTTGAGGAAGCTCCAAAGGCAGAGTAATTACTGAATTTTGCAATGATAAATGGCGATCGTTCAATCCGGTCGCCATTTTTTAATCTTTTTTGCCATGGAGTATGGTTAATATGCTTTACTTTTTCTTATATTTGCAATCTGAAAAGGTTCCCAGAACCTTTTTTTTAGAAGATATTTACTAAATCGTTATAGCAAATCAATTTATGAATTACCTGTTCTATTCAGTACCAGTGGCTTCAGTGATAGCCCTCTTCTTTGCTTGGCTCTTCTACCATCAGATGAAGAAAGAAAGTGAAGGTACACCGACAATGAAGGAGATTGCCCAATATGTTCGTGAGGGCGCAATGGCATACCTCAAACAACAGTACAAGGTTGTAGGAATTGTGTTTGTTGTTCTAGCCGTTTTGTTCAGCGTTCTCGCTTTTGGTTTCGGTGTTCAGAACAAATGGGTCCCGTTCGCTTTCCTTACCGGAGGCTTTTTCTCTGCTCTTGCCGGCTACATCGGCATGAGAACTGCCACTTACGCTTCTGCCAGAACTGCCAACGCTGTCAGCAAGTCGCTTAACTCCGGCCTAAAACTAGCTTTCCGCTCAGGAGCCGTGATGGGGCTCACGGTTGTGGGACTGGGTCTTCTTGACATCTCTATCTGGTGGATAGTACTTAATGCTTTCGTACATGAAGCAAGTGAATCTCAGACACTTGTTGTCATCACCACCACGATGCTTACTTTCGGAATGGGTGCATCAACCCAGGCTCTCTTCGCTAGAGTAGGAGGTGGAATCTACACCAAGGCTGCTGATGTCGGAGCTGACATTGTGGGAAAAGTTGAACAGGATATTCCTGAGGATGATCCAAGAAATCCAGCTACCATTGCTGACAATGTGGGTGACAACGTTGGTGATGTTGCCGGAATGGGTGCTGACCTTTACGAGTCATATTGCGGTTCGGTTCTGGCAACAATGGCACTTGGTGCTTCCGCATTCTTTGGCGATGTGGATGCCCAGATGAGAGCAATCATCGCTCCAATGATGATTGCAGCGATTGGAGTAGTCCTTTCAATCATTGGAATCTATGCCGTGAGGACGAAGGAGGGCGCTGGACTCCAGCAACTGCTTAAATCGCTTAGCATCGGTACGAATCTTAGTGCGGTTCTTATCGCCATACTAACCTTTGTGGTGTTCTACATTCTAGGTTTTGACAATTGGTGGCAGCTTAGCCTTTCTGTGATTGCAGGTCTGTTGGCTGGTGTGATTATCGGAAAAGCTACTGAGTACTACACTTCTCACTCCTACAAACCGACTCAGGCTCTTGCCGAGAGTTCACAGACTGGCCCAGCCACAGTAATCATAAATGGAATCGGTCTAGGAATGATTTCCACTTGCATCCCTGTTGTCACAATAGTGATAGCCATTCTTGTTTCTTATCTCTGTGCCACGGGATTCTCGTTTGATCCAGAGTTCATTAGCAACGGCCTTTACGGTATCAGCATTGCTGCTGTCGGAATGCTCTCAACTTTGGGCATCACTCTGGCTACTGACGCTTACGGCCCGATTGCCGACAATGCCGGTGGCAATGCTCAGATGAGCGAACTTAATCCGGAAGTGCGTCATCGTACTGACACTCTTGATGCTCTTGGCAACACGACCGCAGCAACAGGAAAGGGATTTGCAATCGGTTCAGCCGCCCTTACGGCTCTTGCCCTTCTTGCCTCTTACATAGAGGAAATCAAGATTGGTCTCCAGCACATGGGCACAGCTGTACTTCAACTTGGTGACAAGGTCGTAAATGTCGCTGAGGCAACTATCCCTCAGATTGTCCAGTACTATCAGGTAAATCTGATGAATCCGAGGGTCCTTGCCGGAGTCTTTGTGGGTGCCATGATGGCATTCTTGTTCTGTGGAATGACAATGAATGCGGTAGGTCGTGCCGCTCAGAAAATGGTGGTCGAAGTTCGCCGTCAATTCAGAGAGATAAAAGGTATCCTCGAAGGTAAGCAACGCCCTGACTACAAGCGTTGTGTGGAGATCTCTACAAAGGCTGCCCAACATGAAATGATCGCTCCGGCACTTACTGCCATCATAGTTCCTATCGTTGTTGGTATCATTCTTGGAGAGGCAGGTGTCATGGGACTTCTCATCGGTGGTCTTGGAGCTGGATTTATCCTTGCCATATTCCTTGCCAACTCAGGTGGAGCTTGGGATAATGCCAAGAAATATGTCGAAGACGGTCACTTCGGTGGCAAAAATTCCACAAATCACCATGCTACGGTTGTAGGAGACACGGTCGGTGATCCTTTCAAAGACACGTCAGGACCTTCGCTGAACATCCTCATCAAGCTCATGAGTATGGTCTCAATCGTGATGGCAGGACTAATTGTCATGATCCACGGTTAATGAATATGACGAACTTACAGTTAGTATTATAATGAAAAAAGTTACCATTAGAGATGTGGCGAGAGAAGCCGGAGTGTCTGTCACTCTGGTTTCTTTCGTGATGAATGCCAAAATGGGCAAGGATGGCCGATTGGACTGTCCAGTCAACCCTGACACTGCTGAAAGGGTGCTTCAAGTCGCCAAAAGGCTAGGGTATAGGCGTAACAATGCTGCTGCTTCACTTAGAAGCGGACGTTCTCATTCAATTGCTGTCATTGTTTCTGACATCGCCAATCCGTTCTTTGCCGAAATCTGTAGAAACATTGAGAACATTGCCTACAAGGATGGCTACACAGTGATTTTCGCAAGTTCTGAAGAGAATCCTCAGAAGTTTGCCCACTTGGTCGAGACAATGGTGGGGTACAATGTTGAAGGGCTGATTGTGGCTCCTTGTCTTGGAGCTGAGGCTGCATTGGCTAGGGCCATCAACATTGGCATACCTACTGTCTTGATAGATAGGAATATGCCTGGAGATGAGTTTGGACGTGTCCTTGTCGATAATGTGGATGCCGGAAAGATGGCTACCAAGTACTTGATCCATCAGGGTTTTGGCAAGATTGAGATGTTCTCTTACAAGACGGGGGTTACTAGCCTTGTTGACAGAGAGGCTGGTTACTCATCAGCGATGGAGGAAGCTGGATTGAAAGATGACATAAGGATTCATAGGATTGACTATGAGACAGAGCCTGCAAAAAAGGATGTAATTGAGGTTTTCCGCGAAGCAGTGAAACGGGGCACGGAAGCGTTCATCCTTCCTACCAAGAGGATTGCGATGTACGGATTCAATGCTCTTAATGTGCTTGGTCTCAGCATGCCAAAGGATTTTTCGTTTGTCTGCTTTGACGAGAGTGATGTTTATGAACTGAACAAGCCAGTGGTTCCACACATCATCCAGCCTCTTTCTGAAATCGCTTCCAAATCATTTGATCTCCTTCAGAAAATGATTGAGAACAAGGCGAGTGAAGAAGAAAAGACCTCCCTGCTGAAAGTCAAACTTGTGCTGGGAGGCCGTTTCGGTGGGGAATCTACAGAAGCATCGTTCTAGATAGTCGTATTGTAGATCTTTTCAGCTTGAGCCTTGCGGTAGGCATCTAGCTTTTCCGAGATTGTTGTGTCTTGGAGGGCGAGGATTTCTGCCGCAAGGATTGCTGCATTCTTGGCACCGCCTATCGCTACTGTGGCGACCGGAATCCCCGTAGGCATCTGTACCATCGAAAGAAGTGAATCCAGCCCGCATAGGGCCTTTGTCTGCATCGGCACAGCGATCACAGGCAAAGTTGTGAGCCCTGCCGCGACTCCTGCAAGATGGGCGGCTCCACCGGCTCCGGCAATGACCACCCCGAACCCACGTCCTTTGAGGGCTTTGGTATATTCAAACATAAGTTCCGGGGTTCTGTGGGCGCTGATCACCCTTTTTTCAAACTCGATCCCGAAGTCGGAAAGGATCTGCTCGGCTCCCGACATGACATCGTAGTCGCTTGTGGAGCCCATGATAATTGCTACTTTCAGCATAAAATATTGAATATTAATAAGTATTTTTTTACACCTCTATCCAGTGGATCTTAATCCCATCCTTTTCCATGCCCCGGAACCAAGTCATCTGACGTTTGGCGAACTGGTGGATGGCATTGGCCAGAAGAGTGTGCATCTCCTCGTAAGTCAGGACGCCGAGGACGTACTGAGTGACGAATTTGTACTCAAGTCCGTAATAGACAAGGTCTTCAGCGGGGATTCCACTATTCAGCAGTCCTTTGACCTCCTCAATCATCCCACCAGCCAGCCTCTCGTCAAGCCTTCGATCAATCCTCGCGATGCGTTCCTCGCGGCTGACCAACGTCCCGATGTAGTATGGGTTCTTTGGTAGGAATCCGGTCCGTTTTACAGGATGTTCCCGCTCGTACATCGCAACCTCCAAGGCTCTGATTATCCTCCTTTTAGACTGTAGGACACCTGCGTCCGGAAGTGGCCCGTAACTACTCAACTTCGCGATAAGAATCTCGGTCTCGTACTTTTCGAGCTCTTCTCTCAGTTCCTCGTTCGGGGGCACCTGAGGCAAGGTGTAGCCGCAGGTCGCAGCCTGAATGTAAAGTCCCGTACCCCCGCACAGAATCGGAGTCTTGCCCCTGTCACGGATGTCTTTGTAGGCATATTCAAAGGCCTGCTGCCATTGGTAGAGGTCGAAGCGTGTGCCGGCGGGCACAATGTCTATAAGATGGTATGGAACATCGCCATA
>CAKUSF010000061.1 GCA_934678915.1 uncultured Bacteroidales bacterium | reverse complement strand
CCCCGTTGCCAAGCTTGATCTCTCACGCTATCTCGGAACATGGTACGAAATCGCCAGATACGACCACTCCTTTGAAATAGGAATGACCGATGTCTGCGCTGAATATGTCCTCAGGGATGACGGCAAGATTGAAGTTCTGAATACCGGCTGGTTGGACGGGAAATCAAAGACAGCCCACGGCAAGGCCAAACAGCCGGATCCGGAAACATCTCCCGCCCTCTTAAGAGTGTCCTTCTTCATGTTTTTCTATTCCGACTACAGGATTCTAATGATTGACGATGACTACACCACAGCCCTCGTGGGAAGTTCAAGCGACAGTTACCTCTGGATTCTGTCACGCACCCCAAGCCCATCCCAAGAGACCATCAACAAGTACGTCGCTGAAGCCAGACACCGAGGCTACGACACCACCCGCCTCATCAAGGTGCCGCAAAGCCGTAATCGTTAACAAGAAGGGGGCCAAAGCGCCCCCTTTTCGCCTGGTACAAAATCTGCCCAAAGTCGTTAAAAAAATGTCGCATCATCATAAAAAGTCGTTGGAAAAAGTGTCACAATATCGCAAAAAGTCGTTGGAAAAAGTGTATCTTTGCCACAATTGGTATACGTGATGATGCTTAAACGAAAAATAGAAGACTCATCCTTGCCTCGTATGTGCGTTCCGTATGGCGGAAGGATAATGTCCTGCGGAATCTACAGAAGCCGTCTTTGCTGAGATGCGTACAATCAGATGCATAGAGCATACCGGTAAGGTGAAGCTCATCACGCCCTTTGTCGGCTCGCAGGTTGACATATGCAGGGCCTTTGGCTTCGACATCCCAGACGGCTGTGCCCCTGTCTACGTCGCGAAAGCCAAGCCGGTGACAAGGAAGAGAGGCCGACCGACCAAGGCCAAAGTCGAGAAGCAGGAAATATAGGTACACAAAATTGAAAAACTCAGAGTACTTTGTCGGATGCTTACCGCAAAGCCGTAATCGATAGTAACATGTATAGAAAGAGGGTGACTGGATCAGCCACCCTCTTCTTCAATTTATAAACAAATTAAGATCAGCTTGCCTTGGTAATCTTGATGTTGTCAAGGAAGAAACGACCGGCACCACTAACATTGTAATTGTACTCTCCTGTGTAATTCTCAGCAGAATCAGTCTTGAGAACACGATACATGACAATCACAAGCCTAGTATTTGACGACGCTCCTATGATCTTAACTGAAGAACTTGTCCAGAACATCTGATCTTTAGGTTGGTTGTTTTCAAGCAGGTTACTATACTTTGTTCCGTTGCCGAACTGTCCGTCACCTTCAATCACAACGACAAGTTTGGTGTCATCAATAGTGCCTGAACTCTGAGCCATCGCTGCCCAATCAAACTCAAGCTCAATATCGGATGTGCCGGTAAGCTTATTGAGTTTCGGTAGACGGATTGATGTGTTATGTCCACCGGTTCTACCGAACTTAAGGTATTGTGGCTGCAAGTACACAACCTTCTCAGCAGGGCACATATCCTCATAGCCTCTTGAGACCAAGTCATCCAGCAATGCAGTCTGCCATTCCGCTGTGCCATAGATGTTCGGAGCAGCAGCGGATTTGTCATTCTTTCCGACCGTGTCACCAACTTTTCCTTCACCGGCAGCGTCAACATACGGTTGCAGCCAACTGAAATCATCCTCAAAAAGAAGGTTCTCATCCACTTGTGTACCGCCTACGTTCATGACAATGTTGTCAAGATACCATCTCATTTGTGTGACTCCGTCGTGATTCTCAAGATATTCAGGTCTGATGATGATTCTGTCAGTAGGAGAATAGCCCTTGATTTCAACCTTGGATGTCTTCCAGCCCATCTGACCTTTGGTCCAATCGTTTTCAAACGGCTCGCTGACACTGGCAAGACCGGAAGATGTGACGACCTTACCTGATCCCACAATCTCAACAACAACGTTGACTTTGTCAATATTACCACTTCCCGTCATGTGAGGACTCCAATCGAATGACAAGGTTGCATCACCAGTATAGTTAATGACAGGAAGTTTGAAGCCCGTATGGTTGTTGGTCTTACCAAACTTCCAATAGCAATCCTGCGGGTAAATTGATTGCTTATCAGGCTGAATATCCTCATACCCTCTCTTGGCAAGAGCATCCATCAAACCGGATGCAGTAATGGTCGCGTCCGTATAGGCATTAGGAGCGACTCCGTTTGCATTATTCTCCTCAACGGAACGACCGAGTTTCTTGGTGGAATTAGCATTATAGTACTCAACATAAGGAGCCATCCAGCTGAAGTTATCAGAGAAGATCACATCCGCTGCCGGTGGAACATAAGCTTTCTGAGTCACAGTAACAACAGCTTCAAGGCCATTCTCAGCCGCAAATATGACATGTCCGACACGCTCAACCTGATCAGGATTAGCTGCCACGTGTATAGGAACATCTGACCACTCGACTAAACCTTTGGTCTGAGGCGCGATAACGAGCCACTCAACATCAGTGGAGGCCGTAAACGAAACATTTCCTTGCACTTTTATTTTAAGAGTACTCTCTTCATAGTCCGCAATCATGTAGTTGCCGGTTGAGATACTAATAAATGGATCAAGGCTTTGTCCGGCAGCGGACTGAACCACCTGAATTTTCTTGATGGAGACTCCAGACTTTACTGTGATTTCGGCTTTTCTTAGCACGCTGAGTTCACTTTGATCACATGTCACCGTTACCTCATTTGTCTGTCCTGCACCACCTTCACCATTCTCTACATGCAACCAATTTGCGCTAGAGCTTACTTTAAATGCGGCATCGGAAGTCACATTGAACGTAACAGGGCCAGACGGTGTTCCTTCAAAGGTAATCAAATCGTTATCAAGACCTTCAACCTTAATATTTGCTGCGACAGCATCAGCGGCAAGCATTACTTCAATGTCATCAAGATAGTAGCGGAACACACTCTTGACAACATTATCAGGAGAGCCAAATTCATTTGAACGGATAGTGACAGCTGTGGCTGTGGTTGCGCCTTTGATGGTAAACATCGCATCCTGCCAAATCATCTGTCCTTGCTTCTGAGTATGAGCAAGAGGGTCACTAATCTTTGCGTCAGCGGTTCCTTTTGCAGTCACTACCGTGCCAGGTCCATCAATTGCGACAACCATGTGAGTATTATCAATCTTTCCTGAACCCTGCATCTGAGAGCACCATCTGAACGCAACAACTATGTCTTGTTCGCCATCAATCTTGAAAAGCGGCAGGGTCAAACCAGACTGGCAATCCGTCTTACCGAATTTGAAATAAGCATCCTGAAGATAGATTGTCTTGAAGCCAGGGTTCAAGTCCGTGTAGCCTCTTGACCTTAATTCACCAAGGACGTCACAACCATTATTAGCAAGAGTTGTGTATATGTTGGCACATCCGTCAGCGGATGAGGTAACAGCCCCAACACAATCTGAGATCTTGTTAGCTTCAGCAAGCTTTGAATTGGCCATCTCAATGTAAGGAGCAAGCCAAGAGAAATCATCAGAGTACGGCAGCGGTTTGCCGACAGTATCGTCAACGCCCTTGTCATTCAATGAATATAATACGAAAGCGAATTGGCCATCAAAGGTGCCAACATAATAGCAAAAAGCCTCAACTTTATGGACATTGAGTTCAGTAGCGCCAACAGACTCGATTGGGTCAATAATCTTGCAATTGACACCTCCCGGAAGACGAAGAAGATTGCCGATGATGGTCCCTGAAACCTTGGCGTATGCCACCTTGTCGAAAGGATAGGAAGTGGATGTACCATCCACGACTATAGGCTCGACTGGCCTAAGTTCAGCATTCTGGCCGACCTCCAATCCATCAACTACAAAAGCAGAAATACCGCCTTTAACAGCACATTTTCCGCTGAGCTGAACAATATCACCAGCGGTGACATTCCTCTCACCTTCAACATACATGTTTGTCTGCCCGTCACTGATGACAAAGCCTGTCTTGGCGACTGCCATGACCTGCGCGTCACGAATCTTGGCGACTGTTCCATCATCAAAGGCTGCTGCCTCTGTCACAGTGGATTCCTCTACGCCAAGGTAGGTATCACCATTCTGATAGATGACAGTACGGATTGAGTAACCACGGTTATTGGCAATGGTAAGGGTTCCCTCACGAGGAGCGTCCATTGCACCGTTCTTTACATTGTCAGTGACACTTACGGTCACATCGACAGTATTTGAACCTGACATCGGGTCAACAGTGATCCAATCAGCGTCCACATCGACAAACCAAGCATCATCAGATGCTATGGTCAAGGACTGCGGTTCCGCTCCGATCGCTTCGAAGGTCAAGCTTGACTCTGAAAGGAGGGCGCTTGGCTTGACATATTCCTCCTCTTCACATCCCATGAATGTGAGGGCAGAAAGTGCCACAGCGCAGAACTTTAAGATATTTTTGTATAGTTTCATAATTTCTTTGTTTATCAATGGATTAGTTCATTCCATTATCTGTGTCACCATCAGAAGAGCCACTATCAAGTCCGTCATCCCATCCAGGATTCTGGGCCAGATTTCTGTTCAGATCCCTGTCACCTCTAGGAATAGGGTAAAGATAGTCACGGTTTTCATTGAAAGAACGAGTCTTTGTGCGATACATTTCAACAAATCCACTCTTGCCTTCACTCAGAACGATACCATCAGAGTACGGTACATAGTTTCCGTCAATCTCAATTTCCTGAATCTGAAGGAACACGAAAGAGTCACCATATTTTTTATACTCTTCCTCGATCTTGTCGCTCACTTTAGCAGAGGAATAAAGATAAACATCTGGGTTGCCGTCACCCGTCAGATCGTAAGGGCCTTCACCTGAGAAGTACACTCCGTAAAGTGGCTGAGGGTAGCACTGTCCTTCTTTCCATCTTACGATGTCATCCCAACGGCTCGCCTCAAGCACGAGTTCGATGGTCCTCTCACGACGAATTTCAAGAATCTGCGCGAGATTGGCAGGATTGAGCTGAGCAATATTCCTATAGCCATACTTTTCAGAAATGAGGAAAGGATCCACGGTCAGGTTTGCAAGCTGCATGTGTGGCATGCCGACCCTATCACGAAGGATATTTATGGACTTGTCAACATCATCTTGAGTAAGGATATTCAATTCTGCTTTCGCTTCTGCATAAATCAGATAGGCCTCAGCAAGACGGAACACCGGCATGTCATTGAATGACATGTTCGCACGTTCAGCAGTCTCGTATTGAGGATCCATGACAAATTTCTCAAGTTGGAAACCGGTAGAAGTCATTGTCAGTTCAGGGCCATAAACAGTCTTCTTTGAGTTTGTACGGACATGACTAGGCAGTCTCATGATCATGCCAAGACGCGGATCGCGATCTTTCATCTCATCAACAAACGGCATGGTCTCCCACCCTTCCTTGTCAGTAAAACGCGAGCCGTCTTTCATAAGGAAGCTGTCAACAAATTTCTTAGAGAAGCCTGGGTTACCACCTGTGTTCATGAGCACATAGCCAGTGGCACTGTGCGTACACCCGATTGATTGAATCATCTTGATTGCAAGAATATACTCATTAGGATCTGCATCTACCTCCATGAAAAGGTCATGATAGTTCTTTGCCAATGAATATACACCTGAATCCATAACCTTCTCCGCTGACTCATAAGCCAATTTCAGATAATCATCAGCTGAACGTCCACCAGCGATTGAAAGATTATGATACTTTCTGAATGTGCCCTCATAAAGGCAGAACTGGGCTTTAAGCATTAAGGCGGCCCATCTGTTCACACGGAAAGTGCTAACCTCGGAAGGAAGCGCGTCAATGGCCTCGTCAATGTCCTCAATCATGTGCGACATGATGAGCTCTCTAGAATCGCGCGGGTTGTAAAGAGTAGAATCTGTCGAGCCAAGTTCCTTGTCATACCATGGAACATCACCGAATTTCTTTACTTTCTCGAAATAGAACTTCGAACGGAAAAACTTCGCCAGACCTGTATATTGCTTTCTAGCAGCCTCGTCCGAGCACTGATCCATGTGGCCAAGCATTGTATTGATTTTGCGAAGTTGTCCCCATGACCAACCTCCGGAAGCCGCCTTGGTAGGGACCTCACGAGCAGACCCGCCCAAAAGTTCATCCGAAATCGTACCTTTTTGGAAGACAATGTCAGACTGGGCATCATAAGGAGTCTTGTCCAAAAGATTGTCATAGAAAGAATTGGAGAACAACTTCAAATCCTCCTCATTGCGGAAGTACGTCTCAGGAACAAGCTTATCTTTAGGATACTTCTCCAAAAAACTGTCACAAGAGGTAACCCCAAGGACTATTGCAAAAAGTGGTAATAAATATCTTTTCATTTTCTCTGTCCTCCATCATTAGAATGTTATGTCTATACCGAACATGAGTGTCTTCTGCCAAGGGTAAGCCACAGCGTCTTTGGCATCAGAGTTCGTGTACATACCAGTGGAACTGTTCTTTGTAGTGACACGACGATAGGCTGACTCTGGATCCAGATACTTAGTGTACTTCGTGATAGGAGACCAATAAGCGAGGTTCTCACCTGAGAAGTAGAAACGAACCTTGTCAAGACAGATTTTCTGAGTTAACTTCTGAGGAAGAGTGTAACCAACCGTGAGGTTCTTCAACCTAAGATACCTGACGTTCTGGATGTACCTGCTGTTAGGTGGAGCAAGCTCACCACCAGTTGATGAATAGACACGAGGCCTTGGGAAATAAGTGTCAGGATTCTCCTCAGACCATACAGTCTTGATGAAATCCCTCGGCATAAAGGCCGTGTAGTAGGCATAAGAATATGATCCCCAGAACGCAATGTTCATACCAGAAGGATACCAATAATGATTACCTACGCCCTGAAGGAAAGTTGAGAAATCAAATCCCATCCAATCAAAACCGAGGTTAATGCCATACTGGAGGCTAGGAAGCGAGTTGCCTAGAATCTTGCGGTCACCTGGATTGTCAGCTGTGTTGTCACCAAGTGTAATCTTGTTGATTCCACCCTCACCGCTATGATCATTATCAAGATCAACATAGCGAAGGTCTCCGGCAAGAAATCCGCCCTGCATACGATTGGTTCCAACATAGGAAAGAGCATCGCAGACATTTGCTTGATAGTCCTTAGCCTCTTCATCTGTAGCGAACAGACCATCGACAACGAATCCCCAAATGTCTCCAATTCTCTGACCCTCGTAGTAATCTGTGAGTCGTTTGTCAGGGTTGTTGCCGTACCTGGTGATGTGTGATGTGTAATCACTTACGGAAGCGCGTATATTATAGTTGAATGGCTTGCCCAAAAGTTGGAAGCTATCTCTCCAACCAAGGGAAATCTCATAACCCTTGGTCCTCAAGTCAGCAGAGTTCTCCTTTGGAGCATCTGCACCATAGACACTAGGAAGAGCGTTACCTTGAATGAGCATGTTCTTTGTGTCACGAATGTAAGCCTCGGCTGTGAAATCAAGTCTTCCGTTCAACATTGATGCATCAAGACCAACATTATACTGATAGGTGGTCTCCCAAGTAAGCGATGAAGAGTTAGGAGCTGAGATTCCTGCATATTGAGCCTTAGTAGAACCTTCTCCGAATGTGAAAGCACTGAAATCCTTAATGGAGATAGTTCTCATGAACATATAATCATCAACATTCTGGTTGCCAAGAGAACCGAAAGAAGCGCGAAGCTTAAGATTGTTTACAAGATTCTTGGCAGGTGCGAAGAACGGTTCCTCTGAAATACGCCAACCGGCAGACACCGATGGAAACAGTCCCCAGCGATGACCTTTGGCAAAACGAGAAGAGCCATCATAACGTCCAGAAGCTTCGACAAGGTACTTGCCTTTGTAGTCATAGTTGACACGTCCAAAGAAACCTGCGAGCGCATATTCACTCTGACCACCGGTGAGGTTAGTGATCTTTGCTCCGCTTTCCGGATCCGGAATAATCAGATTGAAGTCATTCAGAAGTTCGTCCGAGATGTTCTGCCCCTGAGCCGTCAAATTCTTATAGTGATAGGTCTCGGCATTGAAACCGAACATTACCTTGACATTATGGGCATTATTAAACGAATCCTCGTAAGTGCCAAAGATATTACCTGTGTAATAGTCATATCTTCTTGTCCTTTCTTCCAAAGCGTTCAGACCAGCGCCAGTTGTGTAAGCATCGGTGACACCAGGACGTATGCCATACGGAATGTTCACAGTTCTGTGCATCTCACTACGGTTTACCCTTCTATAAGTGAAATTTGCGGTGAGATTGAACTGCTTGATAGGACGTATCACTAGTTCAGTGGTATTAGCGAAATTGAACTTTTTGTCATAGTTCTTATGTTTGCCCATTGCAAACACAATCTGACGACCGTTTGCTACATTGTAGTTACCACCAATGATAAGCGGGTTGTTGTAAAGACCAGTCCCATCAGGATTGAAAAGAGGGAAGGACGCTGGACTATGACGAAGATTTCTGAACACATCCTGAATGTCACCTACTCCGATCCAAGAATAGTCTGAGCTATAGAACGACATGTTGTTGGACAGGCTCATGATCTTGTTGAGCTTGGCATCGATCTTCGCACGCATGTTGTACTTCTGGAACACATCCGGCTCAGTGGCCTTCATGATACCGGTCTGGCGATCGTAACCACTTGAGAGGAAATATTTGACATTCTTGTTTCCTCCGCTGACGGAAATGCTGTGCTGCTGAACAGGATGTTCATCTCTGAACATCTCATGGTACCAATCCGTGTTGCAGTAATAAACCCATTGTTCCTTTCCGCCACGGACATCTTTGATCACCCATGGACGTTCAGGGTTTTCTGTCTTGTCGTTGACACGGGCAAGAAGCTCCATCATGTCATGCTGAGTGTAGCCAGTGTAAGGAGTTCCGGCAGCCTGTGTCTTCCAGAAGAGGTCAAGAGTATAGACTGACCAATATCCTCTGTCTTCGTAATCAGTGGATGTCGTTGGTTCCTCCCATCCGAAACGTCCACTGTAACGGATTTTTGCCTTACCGTCATCCGAAGCTCCGTTCTTGGTGGTGACAAGAATGACACCATAGGCGGCACGGGCACCATAGACAGCCGCTGCAGCAGCATCCTTGATGACGGAGATGCTCTCAACATCATTTGGATTGACATCTTCGAGATCTCCCAAGGCTCCATCAATCAAAACAATAGGGCTAGATTCATTAACTGATGTGAATCCACGAATATTCAGTTTACCGGTACTTCCAGGGTTACCTGACTGAGTTGTGATGTTAAGTCCCGGAACGGAACCTTGAAGCATTGTGACAAGGTTGTGGGATGATCGGTCCTTGAGTTCTTTGTCACCAACGACAGAGATAGCACCGGTCAGGTTCACCTTTTTCTGTGTACCGTAACCGACAACGACAGTCTCGTTAAGCATCATGTTGTCTTCCTCCAAGACGATTGTGACAGATGCCTGGGTAGCGGGAACGGAAACCTTCTTCGTGGTGTAGCCAAGTGATGACACTTCTAGAGTGACATTCCCGGCAGGGACCATCAACGAGAAAGATCCGTTTTCGGATGTCATGGTTCCGTTGCTCGTTCCGTCAACGATGACCGCGACCCCGATAAGAGGTTGCTGTGCAGCATCGAGAACTTTTCCCGACACCTCTCTCTGATTCTGGGCAAAAGCAGCCGTGAGGTAAGCCAGCATCAGCACCAGAGAGGCAGCAAATGATTTGATTACTCTCATAAGGATGAAAATTTGGTTTGTATGTTATTATACTGTATGTTTATTATTTCTTGGTGAAATCCGAGACTTTGAATGCCTTCGGGCGCTCCATCTTTTCAGTGTAGACATTGCCGAACTCATCAGTCACCTTTATCGTGAGATCTGTGTCAGCGTCAGAAGCCTTCACTTTGAAGAAATGGTGCCATAACTCCGTGGTAAAGGAAGGACGTGACGTCAGGCCGGCTTTATTGTATCTTTTAGCCGAAAGAGCCGCGATGTGTAGCGGATCATAGGCCGATGTCCTAACCCATGTAAGTTCCTTGCCGCTCTCATCCGTCACACTCAAGGTCCATTTGGAATTCCAGTTCCAAATGTTGATGAGAACCTCATTGTTCGAATTTTCAGGATAAGCTTTGACATACTTACCAAAGCCTTTGTCTGTAAGATCCACATTGTCCAACGGCATGTTCGGAACATCTTTGTAGGAGAAAGAAACCTGATTGAGATCATAGGAGCGGAACTGGTAGTTCTCTTCCCAAGCGGTAGCTTTATACTTCCATTTGATGTCGGTGCCGTCAATGTCCCAGATGCTGTATCCCGCAGGAGATCCATCAGTACCGACATACACTCCTGCGGTCAGATTACCTGACCACCACCATGAACCACAGATGGATCCTGCGTTGTGCTCGTGGCAATTTTCAGCGGACAGTTTGATTGCCTCAGCTGGATTTACATTGAATATCACATGAGTGTGACCAGTAACGAAATTGACGTTATAGCCGTTCAATGCCGCTAGCAGTTCCTTTGTGTTGGATTCAGAATGATCAATCTTGTATATGTCACCAGAAACTGGGTAGAAGATCTGGGCATGCGTGGTGATGATCAAAGGAGTAGACTTGTCCACATATTCAAGATCTTTCTTGAGCCACGCGATCTGCTCAGAAGACAGGTTCTTAATATATTTCCGGCTTTCCGATCCATCATAGTTCGTGCAATCAATATCATCAAGGACAATGTAATGTATCTTACCGATGTTGAATGAATAGTATGTCGGGCCAAGGTTCTTGACATAGTCGGAGGCAGCCAAAAAATCAGCATTTGGTGCCTTGATCTTGTAGTCATTGTCATGATTTCCCATAGTGTGGAAAATCTGTAGTCCCTTGATGTCACGGTTTATCTCATCCAGATATTCGGGAAAGCTGAATTTATTCGTGTACCAGTATAAGTCCCAAGTCATGTCGCCAAGGGTCATCCCGTACATCTTCTCAGCACTATGAGATGCCATGTAGTCCGTCAAGTCACTTGTGAAGACCCGGAACTGAGCCTTGTCACTGGTACGGTTAGCAAGGTGCATGTCTCCGAAAAAGAACATCTTGTACTTATCCTGACCAGCGACTTTAGTCAAGACAAAATCTTTCTGTTCCACTTGGCTCGCAGAGGCGTTAAGGTAAGAGTAGAATTGTGGCAGAATACCTTGGGATGCCACCTCATAGCCACTTGGGATGGAGATGAAAACATATCCCCATTTCTTGGCTGACTTGAGTTGGTAAAGCCCATCATCATTTGTCTTCGTGACCTGAACTCCATCGGACACCACCACACCAGAGACACCTACTCCATCGCAGGATACATGCCCCCAAACAGTAGTTCCCTTGTCAGGTGTAAAACTCGGATCAGTCTTAGACTTGATCTCCAAGGTGGTCTCACCAAAGGACTTTTTCTTCTGACCTCTACGAATGACTACCTCATACTTTCCGCTTACCAGATTCTGCGGCAGCCTTACATTGAAATCTTTGGCTGAGACACTCTCAATTTTGCAAATAGTACTACCAAACAAAAATTCATCAGTCTGAAGCGGAGCTTTCTCTTGAAGAACGCGGAATTTCACCAGCCCAGCTGGCTCAGCCTCAACTTGAGTAGGCAGAGAAAACAAGATCTCGGAAACATCAACAGTGCCATCATCACCATTACCGGTCTTGCCACATTGAACCATAATTATGATGCCGACCAGAGCCAGCATCACGAAAATAAACGTTTTAAAACAAAAACTATTTCTCATTTTGGAATATGCTTATTCGAGTTTAGTTAAACATACAGTTTAGCAAAAACCTAAGCGTTGGACTTAGCCAGATTCCTTTCGCTCCTTATCAGGAGGGCGCAGAGGAAGACTCCGATCAAGGCACCGACAGCGACAGAGAGCATCGCGGTGTCCCAAGAGCTGCCGACGGCGATTCCACCGACAAGGATCTTGGAGCAGACAGCGTCTCCGAGGAGGTAGCCGAACA
>CAKUSF010000060.1 GCA_934678915.1 uncultured Bacteroidales bacterium | reverse complement strand
TACGAACAAAAATCCTCTCCGGCAAAAGCGGTTTGAAGTTGAAGTTCATTATCACCAAGAAGACAAGGATGACCAACTTCTCTTCGGAGGTGTTTTTTATGAATATTGAGTTTTCATTGTTGGTCTATGTCGAAAGTTGCGCGGAAATTGTTAAATTTGTGGACTTTTGGAAATATTCAATAGTTACAATAATGAAAAATGCAATCGTTTTCGCAGCAGCGGCCATGCTGCTTTCCGTCGGAGCCTTCGCTCAAAATCTGAAGAAGGTCGAGGATGTGATCGAGCCACTTCCAGCTGGAAGTGTGACATTCAACGGCTACTTCTCCAATGACATTCAAAATTCCATCGACCATTGGGTCAATGGTGTGATGCCTTACGACAAGGTCATCGACTATTTCATCAAAGGACGTCCGAAGTTCGCTCTCGGTGAGATGCCCGGAAAGTGCATCCGCACTAACTCACTGCTATACCGCTACAATCAAGATCCTAAACTTAAAGAATTGACCAAGAGCCTCGTCTATAAATTGATGGCCACCGAAAAGAGTAATGGTAGCCTCAGCTGCACTGCTGTTGATGACCAGCCAGGTGATCGTGACGGTGACATCTGGGAGAGGAAGTACACCATGCTTGGTCTTCTTCAGTACTATACTGATGTTGAACAAGATCCGAGGGTCCTTTCCGCTCTTGAAAAAGAAGCTAAAAGCGTTATTGATCAAGTAGGCCCAGCACCGAAGAAAGGCATTACTCATCTTGGTTGGAGCTCAACCAAGATCGAGTCCTCCTCAATCCTTGAACCTATGGTGAAGCTTTATTTCATCACGGGAAAGAAAGAGTACCTCGATTTCGCTGAATATATTGTAAGAACTGGTGCGTCCAAAGGCAGCAACATATTCCAACAGGTCTTTGAAGGAGAGCATCTCTACAATGTCGGCAAGCCTTATCCGAAGGCCTACGAGATGACTTCCGTGTGGGAAGGTTTGGCGGAGTATTATCGTGCTACCGGTGATCCAAAATGGAAAGTTTGTCTGGATAATTTCTTCAACGATGTGAAAGACAATGAAATCACCATCATTGGCAACGCTGGTTCGGACATTTATTGGCCGAGACTCAACGGTGAAGGATGGAGCAACACTGCCGTGGAGCAGACCAACCCTGACATCAAGAGGATGATGGAGACCTGCGTGGGTGTGACTTGGATGAAATACTGCTCGCAGTACCTTCGCCTGACCGGTGATCCGACAGCGGTTGACTACATCGAGAAATATGCCTACAACGGTCTTCTAGGTGCCATGAAGCCGGACGGAAAGAGCTTCAGCTACGTGAACCTCTTGAACGGTGCTAAAGTGACCAACAGTGGCTGGGGAACCAACATTGACGGCCAGCCTGTTACCTGCTGCAACCTCAGCGGCCCTTGCGGACTTTCATACCTCCCTTACATCGCAGCGATGCAGTCCAAGGAAGGCCCAGTCATCAACCTCTACAATGCCGGCACTGTGACCGCCAAGACCGCCAAAGGCAACGAAGTGAAGCTAGGAATTGTCACTGAATATCCTCGTGGCAATGAGGTTCGCATCTCCGTTGACCCTGCCGCCAAGGAAAAATTCACCTTGAAACTTCATATTCCTTCATGGAGTGAAAACACCTATGTGTCTGTTAATGGCAGAACTGTAAGTGGTGTTGAGGCAGGTACTTACCTTTCTCTAGAGCGCAATTGGAAGCCTGGTGACAGCATTTACATCATCTTCGACATGCGCGCTAAACTCATCAATGCTTCTGACAAAGGACGCAATCCAGAAGGCAAGTACTTCCAGGCTGTTCAGTGGGGACCTCTTGTCCTTGCCCGTGACGAGAACATTGATCCTGACTACAACAAACCTGTTCAGATCGTAGCTGACGAATGCGGTGAGGTCAAAGTCAAGGCCATTGCTCCTCAGCGCGCAGGCACCAGAATGGAGTTCATAGTTCCGACCACCGAAGGCGACATCCACATGGTTGACTACTCCTCCGTTGACTGCTGGAAAGGTAAGCACATCCAGACCTGGCTCCCGATGATCAGGTAGCTTTCTCATAGTGGCAAGCCACCTTGGAAAGAGCGTAACTTCGACAGGCTCAGTGACCATCATGCGGTCTCTGAGCCTGTTTCTTTGTCCGGTCGCAGGGTTTGTTTTGTTTCTCGACTAGAGCCACATCTGGTTGCCGAGCTTTTCTCCATCGGTCACTGAGCCTGTCGAAGTGACCCACCAATCCTTCCGCTAAGCCTGATATCTCGAAAAATTGTGAAAAAACCTCAAAATTATTTGGTTATATATATATATATATTAGTCCCCGCTTTTTTTCGATACTGAAGAAAGAAAGTGGGCACATACAACATGCGGTCCATGATTTCGGTTCATACAAGAAGGCTTCACGAAAGCTTGAAAATGAACCTTTTGATGGATACGGCTCCACGCCTTGTTCTATCTGCCCTATGAAGTTTACTATTAATTGACTGGCCCGGAGCCGCTGGCTATTTTTTTGTGTTTCTATGAAAAAAGTAAATGAAACTATGGCTTATGTCAAGCCTGAAGTAGAAGAGATTGACATGATGCCGTCTGACGTGTTGTGTCAAAGTGGTTCAGATGCGACAAATGAGGATGGTGGGAGAGGCTTTTAAGACGTGAAAACAATAATAAAACTTTATAGATCATGAAAAATCAAATACCCGTTGCCATTAGTGTGATCACGATGTTGGCGGCATGTACGGAAACATCTGAGGTGATTACACCGGATGTGGAAAGCAGTGATGGCGTTTTCGCGACACTTGAACAGCCTGTTTCTGTTGTCACAAAGAGTTTTACTTATGAAAATGACAAACTCGTTTTCACATGGGGGGAGGGAGAAAACCTTATGGCAATCGGAGACGGTGATGTTGCCATGTTTAGGACTGTGAATGCGGGTGAAGCCTCGTCCAAACTAGAAAGCAAGGGATTTCAGTTAATGGATGATGTGGACTATTATGCCTATATTCCAGCGAAGTCGCTACCGAGCTCGGAAAAGGAAGTTCCAGTTACACTTCTTGGGCAAAGGCAGACAACAAATAACAACTCTGCTCACCTAAAGGAGTTCGACTATGCATGTGCTAAGGCTACTAAAGATGTAAATGCGAACTTCTTGAGTTTCAACCTGACCAATCAGATTGGCTGGATAATCCTCGAACATACCTTCGCTGAGGCTGAGAACATTGTGTCGGTAACTATCTCTGCTACTGACGATATCTTCGTCACTGAGGGAATACTCGACGTGACTTCATCAACAATTTCAGCGAAAACACGTGACAACGAGATTACCCTTGCGCTTGGTGAGGAAGGAGGAACAGGCCTTGAGTTCGCGACAGGAGACACATTCCGTGGATTCTTTACGGTAGTTCCTCTTGACCTTTCAGGACAGAGCCTTACAATAACAGCAACGACAAGGGACGGAATGTCTATTGAGCTGGGCACTTTCGAAAAAGAAAACGCCAAGATCGAGAAGAACAAATTCGGAGTCATCTTGACTCAGGGAACAGCTGTAGCGACTGTTGACGGAAAGGAGTATTCTTCTTTGAAGGATGCGGTCGCTGCGGCTACGGAAGGATCGACTATCAATGTTGTCTCAGATGTCACAACAGAAAAAGTTTCCATTGACAAGAGCGTTACTTTTGATCTTGGTGGCAACACAGTCACAGCTGACGATGATGTTTTCTATATCACCAAGGATGGTCTTACCGTGAATTTCATGAATGGCAATATCGTTTCGACGAAATATGGTGGTCTCTTTTTCAATCAAGGACTTAAGGGTGAGAACATCACGTTTGATAACTGTAATGTAACAGGTGTCGAGGGAGCCATTGCCACAAGCACATTGACAGGATCCACAATAACGATCAACGGAGGTATATTCGAGTCCTCTAACAACGCGGTGATCCTGACGAATGGAAATTCACGTGATGGAGAGGCCAACACCATCATCATCAAAGGTGGTACCTTCAAAGGGCAGATGTCAGACGAGGCATATAATGATAGGAACGCCATCGCCTGTGGAATTTACGCCGCATGGAAGGACAACATCATTGTCAATGACGGCACATTCGACATCGAGAGAGGTGTTGGTGTCCTTTGCCGTGGAGGAAAGGTGACCATCAAGGGCGGCACGTTCACTACAACCGATCCTGACAAGAAGACCGGATGCGTAGGTGATAGCCATGTTGTTGTCCCTTGCCAGACAGTCTATGTTGACAAGGACTCCCAGTACCCTGACTACGAGAACGCCACCGTTGAAATCTCCGGAGGAAAATTCTCGGACAAAGCTTGTAAAGATTATCTGGCCGAAGGCTATGGCATAGGTAAGGTATATGACGAGACCAAGAAGGTGTGGTACACTGAAGTCGCCGAGGCGGTTTTGGAGTATGACGGAGTAAAGTACTCTTCGTTACAGGCTGCGATTGAAGCTTCATACGATGCCACTAAGGAGATAACCATTCTTAAAGACATGGAAGTTTCGCAACTGACGATATATTCAGATAATAAGGTCACCATCAATTTGAATGGTAAGAATGTGAATATCCCAGGATATAAAGAAGACTGTACAGGAGTCAACATAGATGGAGGATCATTGACAATTAAAGGTTCAGGTTCATTTGGAGATTCCGCACAGAAGAATGTAAATCCTCTGTTTTATGTAGGATCGGGTGCGTCTCTGACTATAGAAGGCGATGCCACATATTATAGTGCCAATGTATGTGCTTACGCACGTTATTGGAATTCGGAAATCTATATTAACGGTGGTAAATGGTACGGAAGCGAGACATATACACTTAACAAGTATGATATTAATCAGGAGGCGGTTATTTCTGTCACCGGAGGTGAGTTCTACAAGTACAACCCTGCCGCATCTCATTCCGAGAATCCTGTCGCCAATTTCGTCGCTGACGGCTATGGTGTGGTCAAGGATGGTGATTGGTATAAGGTTGTTGAGGCAACCAAGGTTACGGACGAGGCAAGTTTGAAGAGCGCAAACACTGCTGGTAGTGCGATTCTGGTTAATGAATCCATTGTGTTGACAGAGAAGAATTTGGCAATGCAAGACGGAACATCGCTATATGTTGCGAAGGATGTTGTATTGTCTTCCGAGTTTACCGGTCCATACTACACGACGTTGTCTTATTTGAATATGGGTGGTGTGATATGTGGTGAAGGTACTATAGTTGCCCCTGATAAAAAGAATGAGGTCACAAATGCTGTTCAGTTTGATTCTCGAAATAAGGAACTTGTGATTGATGGTAATCTTACAATAAAAGGCGGTGTTGCTGGTGTATGGAATGGAAGTGATGATTATAAGGAAGGAATTAGTCCTGCTGTATTCTTGTATGATGGTAAACTGACTATTAATGGAGGGCATTTTATAGGTGGTATAGATAGGAAAACTGGAAATGCAGGTCCTGCTATTTATGTTTGGTCTAATTCACAAAATAACAACGCTGAACTTATCATTAATGGTGGAGTGTTTGAATCCGCAACAGATGATGCTACTTTCTTGATTAATATGGATGATAAAAATGTGGGTAAGGCATCTATTCAAATCAAAGGTGGTACCTTCGTGGGTTTCAATCCTGCCGATAACACAGCAGACGGTGCTCGAACCAACTATGTCGCAGAGGGCTACGTATCCACCAAGACTACGTACAATGGTAAAGATGCATGGGTGGTTACCAAGGCGGAATAGGTGTCTTAAACCTTGATAAATTCGTAAAGGCTGGCTCCCCAAAAGAGTCAGCCTTTTGTTGTTCAACTGAAGCTGTAGAGTGATGGGGCGGATGGTGTGTCAGTTGGGCCGCCAGCTCAGTCCGGACGCGTACCTAACGTCTTTGAATTGTGGTTTGAGCTCCATTTGGAATTATCTTCAAAATACATTACCTTTGAAGCAAATGATGATGTGAATGGACAGACAGACTATGATAAATGCACTGAATCAGTATTTCAACACTCAACCAGTGTTGAAAGCTTGGCTGTTCGGTTCATTCTCCAGAGGGGAAGAAACCCCCGACAGTGATGTGGACATCATCGTTCTTCTGGATAAAAGCCAACCAATAGGTCTGAAATATTTCGGAATGTGGAGTGACCTTGAGGCCCTACTTGGACGGAAAGTCGATCTGGTGTCCGACGGCACCCTGCTCTCCTTCGCCCAGGAAACCGCGAATCACGACAAAATCCTGATCTATGAGAGAACCAGCTAAAGACCGAATTCGCCTTCAACATATCCTTGATTCTATTGAGAGGATCAAGCGTTATTCTGACGGTAAGTCATTTGCCGATTTTGTCGATGATGACATGATGTACTATGCAATCATCAAAAACATTGAAATCATAGGTGAAGCATCCAATCTTTTGACATTGGAATTCAAAGACAATCACCCCCAGACACCATGGAAGATGGTGACAGGCATGAGAAATTACATAGTCCATGAATATTTCCAAGTCGATAACACCGTCATCTGGGATGTGATCACCCACGACTTGCCGGAACTTGAAAATCAGATAATCTCATACTTGTCCGAATAGTCGATAGTGCTATCAGATCAACCGTGCGTCTTTCGGAACCGTCCCCTGTGCGCTTGCCTCAAATGACGAGCAAAAAACAAGGAGCGTTGCGAAGAACGCTCCAATTTCGTTTATTCGTATGATCTATCTGAGTAAATGAACTCAATGCCTTCCAAGAGCCATTAATAGGTCCTGACGAGGCTGTAGTCATCACGGGAGCCGCGGAGAATCATTGCGATTGAGTCGATGGCTTTGCCGTCACGATAGACTATCATATTCAGTTGGCCTTTGCAGCTGCCCCATGAATATTCGGAATCTCCGATCGTGTAGGTGAGAGGCGTTTCCGATGTAGTGAATTTGCATGAGTAGCCTTTTTGCTCACGTCTTTCTCCATTGACGGTGACCTTCCAGCTGTGGAAATGAGCGTAGTCACCGGGGAGCATTCTGGCCGTGATTGTGTAATCGGTAGGGTAAGAGTCGTCTCCGAGGAACCAATAGTCCAGGTCCTTGTTGGAGATTACCCATGTGCTGTCCTCGGCTGCTTTCTCGATCTTGACACCAGGCATCCTGTAGGATGGGTCAAGAGGTTCGACTTCCGAGGTTCTGCTTTGGATTTCAGGCTTAACGCCTAAGATTTTATATTCCAGAATTTTAAGGTTATCGACAATTAAGTTGTCTGCGATGCACATCATGTATGGACCGATGGAATAGGTCACTTCTCCATCGCTTCCAGAAAATTTTCTCTCAGCTTTGCTGCATGATGAGACTGCGATGATTGTTGACGCGATCAATGTCGCGAATGTTAAAATCTTTTTCATGACATTCAAGTTTAGAATCTGTAACCTAATCCTCCTCTGACTCCGCCCATTCTTGTGCCAACTACAATTTCAAGCGTTGTGTAAATCTTATGGTTCATCCATTGGAATCCAAGAGGAATGAACTCGACAGCTGGGACAAGTTTGGAATATGTTTCCCCGCAGTCTTTTCCTGCCCAAACGGCAGCACCGGCACCGACACCAGCGTACATTCTGAAAAGCTGCCTGTTGATGAACGTGAACTTGGCCTGTCCGAGAAGCGACATGTCATTCAATGTCTTTTCTCCTACTTTCTTGTTGCTACGAGGGTCGAACACATTCGCCCAAGCCTTGGCGTAGCCTGCACTAGCACCGACCTTCAACCACTTGGTGAGATAGACATTGAAATCAGCTGTGTAGAAGGCCGAATAACCAGGATCTCCAGTGTAGGTCTCGTAGAAATCGCTGAGTTCTCTCCCACTATACCAATAGCGAGTAGGAAATTCATCGCTGTCGTAAGCCATCTGCATCACACCGATCATCAAGTTGGTTTCGAACTTGTACCCTTTGACATCCCTGTAGGAAGTCTGCGCCTGCGTCGGCAAAGACATGCCGAGAAGCATCGTTCCCGCCACGCAAAGCGCTTTCAAAACAGTTTTCATAATATTTGGTTTTTAATGGTTTTCTTTGGTTACTTGTAATATTCAGGGTAATGAGTCAGATCCTTGGTCGAGCCGTCACGGAGGCGAATATAAGAATCCAACTTGCGCTCTCCTTCGTGGAGCACGATTACCCTGCTGCCGTTCATTCCGATGTTGTTGTAAACCGTTGCGGCTCCACTGTACCGCCCGTAGGCCAGCATGATGCCGTAGTAGCCCACAGAGAAGTCATTGTCGTGGTCGTGCCCGCAGAAGACAGCCATCACGTCACCGCATTCAAGCATTTTGCAGAAAAGCCCTGAGTTGAAATGAGATGAGCAAATTGTCTCTCGATGGGTTCCGTAGGCCTTGAAATTAGGATCTTCCTTGAAGGCGTAGGAATATTCAGGTAAAGGAATATGCATGAAAGCAACTGAAGGAAGCGGCTTGCCACCGTTGGCGTCTGTGATTCCTGCGCTTGCCTTTCCGTACCATTCAATTTGGTCGGAATGAACGTAGTCATAGTCGTAATTCTTAATGGCTTTCTTTGAAAGGGGAGACTCGCTTCCGGAATCGAAGCACCAGATCACTGATGCGGTGGAGTCAGCGGAATGAGACTTTATTTCCAAGAAACAGTTGCCTTTTCCGTGTAGCCCAGGCGTGTCATAGGTCAGGCAAAGCCGATGCGACATTGCCTCTTTTAATAGGGAAGCGTTTGTCTGGTCGAATTCCTTGTCGTGGTTGCCGAACACGATTCCGTACGGAACTCCGAATTTGTCAAGAGTGTCAAGAAGAGTCTTATAGTTGTCAAGCGCTGGCTTGGCGTAGATCTGATCTCCTGTCAGCATGATAAGATCCGGTTTTTCGCCTGTCACAGCGTTTCTGATGTTCTCCCAGACCAGCGGGGTCGTGGCGTTTGACGGGATCAGATGAGTGTCCGTGAACTGGAGAATCTTGAATTCACCGTCGCCTCTGAACCTGAGCACAGGTTTGACCGGTTTCCGCGCTGTCGCCGAAAGGCAGACGGACACCAGTATGATAACTGAAAGAATCTTCTTGAAACTCATGGTTTTACTTGTCTAATGTAAGCCCTATGATCTTGACAGGTCCTAACAGACCGGCTGGAAGCAGCGGCTCATCAGGCTTGAAGAACTCCATTTGGGTGTAAGTTATCTTTTCAGTTACCCCCGGCTGGACATCTCCGACGAGGCGGTTGTGCCACATGTTGATGACCTTTACCTCGATGGTGTTGGTTCCGTTCCTCAGAGCCTTGGTGATGTCAACCTTGAACGGAGCGTTCCAGAACACTCCCAGATTCTTGCCGTTCACGGTCACTTCCGCCAGATCTTTCACTTCCCCTAAATCCAGAATGACGGAATCCTTGCTCCGGATTTCCTTCTTTTTTAGCTTGAAGGTGTTCGAATATGTCACCGCTCCGGAAAAATACTTTATTCCTGACTCAGGACTCTCTGTCAATGAGGTAAGTTTGTCAAATGTGGTGCACTCCGGTGCTCCGCGCTCCTGCTGGAATCTGACTGACCAAGGTGTGCTGATTTCGAGCAATGTCTCGGTGGCGGTCTGCGGCAGATCAACCTTAGCGATGTCCGTGTCTTCGGTGAGCATCACGAAGACAGACTGATGCTGTGTCAGGGTCATCTTTACGTTTGTCCTGCCGTCCGCAAACTCATAGCTGGCTGGTTCTGTGGAAGCGTCCTCAGCGTGCCAGATGACAGGTTTCTTGCCAGTAGTCCTGAATGAGGCCGTGATTTCTCTGGTGTCCTTGGAAAGGTTTGTAACCCAGTAGATCTCACCGTTGCCGAGCGTCCTGTGCACGTACTTGATGTCCTTATTGTTTCCGTTCACTATGCTGAAGTCTGGTTTGAGATTCATTCTTGAAAGAACCTTCTCGGCCGGCACTCCAGCTGTGACGTTCTTTCGCCCAGTGTTCCAGA
Source organism: uncultured Bacteroidales bacterium (assembly GCA_934678915.1). Classification (GTDB taxonomy): domain Bacteria; phylum Bacteroidota; class Bacteroidia; order Bacteroidales; family UBA932; genus Cryptobacteroides. The sequence continues at coordinate 2,107 of CAKUSF010000060.1, read as the reverse complement.
TGTCGTCCACAAGAGTCTTGAACTCTTCCTCTGTGCCGGTGTTGCTGGCGAGTTTCTGAGGCTTGGCTCCGCAGATTGTGACTCCGGCGTCAGCGAACTCCTTGATCTTGCGCAGGATGTCAATCGACATGTGCTTGACGTTAGCATCGAGCATCAGGACTTTGTACCTCATCCCGCTCGGCACGGTCAGTTCTCCGTTGTCGGCCTTGGCCAGATCACGGATCACTGAAGGACTGAAATAGTCGTAGTTGTAGCCGTAAGGAAGGGCGGGAACCTTTTTGAGCATGATGCCTGTGGCGTTGTTGTCCTCACCGTAGTAGTAGGCGACATCGGCAACGAAACGTCCCTGTTGGAGCAGATAACAACTTCGTGACAGGTAGTCGGTCCAGCTGCGGGCCTGATCCGCCCAGGTCTGATGACGGTCGAACCACTGGCCATACTTTCCGAGTCCAAGTCCGGGAACCTTGTCGTCAACAGGCTGGTGAGGAGAAGTGTGAATCACGAACCGGTTGAGTCCGGCGGCCATCGCGGCATCCGCTGTCGGCTTCAGGACAGCAGGGGAGAAGACCCATGCCCCGTCCCTGTAGCCATCGGAAGTGAACGACTCCGCTGCAGCGATGTTCTGGCCGTATATATGTGCCACAGAGGCGGATTCACGCACGTCAGCCTCGAAGCGTGGATTGAATATGTTGCCCTTCTTGTAGTCCATCCAGAACGCTGACATCGGAACCTCAGCGGAACGCTTGCAGTCCATTCCATCGGAAAGGTTTGCGCGGTAGTTCTCGTGGCTTTCCGTGTAGCGTTTCATTCCGTAAGGCTTGAGAATCTCGTTCTGGAGGTCGTAGTGATACTCAGTGATCATGTCTCCGATTGCTCTTCTCCAGTCGAAGAGGAACCTTTCTGTCTCTTCGGTGCTGTTAAGTACCATTCCAGTCAGAGCCGGCATCCAGCGGAGAAGATCGTAGCCCCTGCGTGCCTTGAACTCTGCGAACATATTCCCGGTCCAAGTCTGCGCCCCGGCCTCGTAGCTGTCAGTGAGGAGATATTCAATGCCACCTTTGCCGAGTCTTCCATCGGAGGCATCAACGTAGGTCTGGAGGTAGTTGTGGAAATATTCAGTGATGGCTTTCGGGTCGAGTTTGTCAACCTCTAGTCCCGTGGCTTCCGGTGAGGCCGGGTGGTTGGTCTTGCCGGTCAGACTGTAGCCGAAGCGGAAGATCCGCCAGTTACCTTCCGGTGCGGTCCAGCCTAGGACACCGTCCTTGACGTAAGGCGTAAGGTCCACGACATCATCCAGCTGGGCCGCTTCTGTACTGTGAGGCGTGTCCTCCATCCAGAGGAGGCGGTAGAAACTGTTGCCGGCCTTGTCACCGGCCAGTTGGATTCTGGTGACAGTCGAGAGGACGAACTGGGATATTCCGAAAGCACAATTCTTCTTGCCTCCATTGTCCCTGAGGTTGAACCTGAAGTACTTGGCTGTGGTGGCCGGGATGACGTAGGTCCTTTGCGCTGCGGCTTGATAGGAAAGCGGAATGGCTTTGAAGTGGACACCATCATTGCTGTAAAGCAGCTCTTTGGTGTGTGAATATTGTCCCGCGTCTTTCCTGAGTTCCGAGACCACGATGGACTTGATGGTCTGCGGCTCGGAGAACTCGTACTGGATCCAGCATTTGCCGTCCTTGTCTGCCGCTATGTCAAGATAGTCCCCGACACTGTCGCCCGTTATGTGGTCAAGGATTTCCTCTCCGCTGACCTCGCTGCCGCTCGTCGTGATGGTAGGCTTAAGGTTTTTGAGGTTAATGTCCGCATCGCAGAGTTTCACTCCGATTATCGCAATATCCTTGTAGAACTTTTTCTTCAGAAACACCTGTGAGATGCCATCGAACGACTCGCAGAAGTCCTGGAACGGGCCGGTCACCGCAAATCCTTCCGGAAGTTTGATGCTGAGAGGCTTGCCGCCCTCGACTTCAATCTGTCTCCAGACGAGTTTCTTCATCGCATCCTCGTCTTTGACCCAAGGCCCTCCGGTTTCGCTCCAGCCCGGTGAACTGGCGATGGTCATCTCCATGTCAAGGCTGTCGGCAAGGTTGATGGCGTACCTGAACGC
>CAKUSF010000059.1 GCA_934678915.1 uncultured Bacteroidales bacterium | reverse complement strand
TTATCCGTCACCGCCTCATAATCAACCAGTGGCAGGTAACTGGTTGGAGGTCAATTAATAAAGCAATGTCCTGGTGCAATTTTTAGCACCAAGACATTGCTTTATTAATTTATTATCAGGACGTTAAACGCCACGGGGTCCTTAGGCGCTTCTGCGTGTGCCAAAGAGACCGGCCAGAGAAAGAGCCAGAAGGATGAATAGAGCCAGTGATGATGCACGTGAGGCTTTCTCACCAACTGAGTAAGCCTTGGGTTCAAAGCGCATCACAATCTCATGGTCTCCGGCAGGGAGATTTGCGGCACGGAAGATCCAGTTCGCACGGAAGATCTCTAAAGGAGCACCGTCAACAGTGGCAACCCATCCATCAGGATAGTAAACTTCACTGAATATGGCTGTTCTGGCAGCCGAGGTGCTGTAATGATAACGAAGCTCGTTCGGAGCATAGGATGTCATCTGGATGAAGTCAGTGGACGGGATACTAGTAGAGCCCTTTGCGAAAGCCGAACGGGCTTCTGCGAAATCAGAGCCGATCACAGCGGTGTGCCTAAGATCCACGGAATCAATCAACGCAATCTCCTCGTCCGGAGTCTCGGCAGGGACGAACGAGTCCACGAACCAAGCAGGTCCGAAAGCTTCAGGATTCTCAATCGGAGGCATCTCCGCTCCGAGGATGAAATACTTGGTGTTCAGAGCAGAAAGCACTGGAATATTCTTGATTCCGTCCTGAAATTCATCAATGGTCTTGGCAGTGCGGGTACTAGCCGAAAGCCTCTGGAGCTCCTTGACGATGTGCCTGTCAATCAAATCCTGATAGCGCTGCAACTTCGCAGGGCTGTAACCTCCGATGCACTTGTGCCAATAAGGGTTGAAGGAATCATTGAATATGTCCGCGCTAAGATCAACAATTCTGTAAGACGGAGACTCATCCTCAAGGATCAGCTTGTCCACAGGTCTGGCTGTGAACTGATTATTGAACTGTCTCGGAGTCGTGAAACTGTCCGAATTGAGGTAGCGCTTACCGATCACGAACATATTCAAAAACACGAGAAGGCATATTCCCACCATCGCTTCCAGCCTGCGGGCGCCTCCGATGTGAGGGTTGCTTTCGTAGGATTTCGGGGCGTTCTTAGGGACACTGTAAGCCCAGAGAATCAGTCCGAAAGTGATGACAATCAAAATCATGGACCAGAGAGCGTCTGTAGAAAGAAGATGCTTGCGATCAGCTTTCAAAGCATCCACAATGATGTCCTGCATCTGAGCATCTGCCCTGCCGGAGAAGGATCCGGCTATGCTTGGAACGAGAGCGCAAAGGAGGCAGAATCCAGCGGTCAGTGCAAGGGCAATCCAACCGGCCTTAAGAAATTCCTTTTTGGAATATTCCCGTTTCAGAATCCTGTCCAAAGTGATGAAACCAAGCATCGGAAGGGTAAACTGGAGCACAATCAGAGCCATGGACACGGTTCTGAACTTGCTGTACATCGGAGCATAGTCGAAAAACAGTTTCGTGAACCACATCATGTGATTTCCAAGGCTGAGGAAGACGGCCACAAGGGTAGCGGCCAGAAGCCACCATTTCTCCTTGCCTTTGTATAGGAATAGTCCGAGCACAAAGAGGAAAACCGTTATGGCGCCCATGTACATAGGTCCAGCAGTGAACGGCTGAGGTCCCCAGTAGAGTGGCAGGGACTTGGCTATTTCCTTTGGATTGCCTTGGCCAGCCTGTTTGAACAGTTTGACAACCTCGGACTTGTCCGGGTTGATTGAACCAGCTGAGGATCCTCCGTTAAAGTTCGGAATCATCAGGTTTGGCAGTTCCTCCCAGCCATAAGACCAAGCTGTGGCGTAGTCCAGTTGGAGACCGGTGTTGTTTATCTCTCCGCCCTCAGGATGAGACAGTTCGGAGCCACCTCTCATGGTGTACTTGGTATATTCATAAAGTGGAGCGAGCTTGATGGCGTTGGTGCCGATTCCGGCAAGACCTACGACCAAGAGCAACGCGCTGGCTGCGAAAAAGCGACTGAAAGTGCCACGCCGGTCGCTGAGCTTGTCGAAGTGATCTGGTTTACCAAAGCAGACTCTCAAAAACACATACAGCGCATAAATCACAATCATGATCGCCAGATAATAGGTAATCTGCTGGTGGTTGGCCTTGATCTGGAAACTCAAGGCGAAACCGAACAGAACGGCTCCCAGCAAGGTTTTCGGGAGCCATGATTTCCAACCTTTATGTTCATGAATCTGTCTAAGTGCCGAACGATAAGTGAATATCACCGCTGCCAACGCCCAAGGCAGGAACGCAATAGCCTGCATCTTAGTGTTATGCCCGACCTGTATGATCTGAAAATTGTACGAACAATAGGTAATGGCGACAGCCCCACCGATGGCCAGAACCTTGCCAACTCCAAGCGAAAGCATCAGCAAAAACGCTCCCAACAAGGAAATGAACAGCCAGTTCGCTGGCCTCTTACCCTTCAACAGAAAATTGTACAACTGCTGTGTCCAATCTCCGTCATTTGAAGGATAGAAAGAGGTCGTTGGCATTCCTCCGAACATCGAATCCGTCCAATAAGTAGGGTCGTCCGGATGAGCACGGTTCCACGTCACGGCCTCCTGCGACATACTCGTGTAACCAGTGATGTCGCTCTGATTGACAATCTTGCCAGTCAGGACCTCCGGCACAAAGCCATAAGCCAGAACCAGAAAGAGAAACACAATCCCGACATAAACCGCAATCTTCTTTATCAAAGTCTTGTCCATGATCCTCGAATATTCAAGTAAATTATTGTTTTTCAGTTATTTGATTAAGCAATTCAGCTAATTTTACAGTCAGATTACAACGTGTAAACTGTGAAATGTCAGACGTGTTGTCATGAAGATCATCGTTCTTAAATTCCTCCCAACAGAAATCAATCCATGTCCGGATCTTCTTCTCGTCATCCCAATCATAGACAACACCGGAAGACGTGTCACTTACAATCCTCGCCATAGCCCCGTCTGTCTGGCCGATTCCCAGAATCGGACGACGTGAGGCGAGATATTCAAAAAGTTTTCCGGGCAGGACAGCACGATATTCCGGTTCCTTTCTGAGCGGGAGAATCAGGATTGAGGCATTCCGTTGCTCCCGGACAGCAGTTTCGTGATTCTGATAGCCGAAATCCTTGAGATTGCCTCCTAACCCAGCAGCTTCAATCGAATCAGTAATCTCCTTGTCCGTCTTTCCCACTAGCCTAATCCTCAACGACCTTCTAAACTCCTCATCCTCAGCACACTTCTGAGACAAAACTTTCCAAAGAATTTCAGGATTTCCGTCAGAGGCGAATAGGCCCGTGTGCGTGATGTTGAAATTCTCGTCAAGCTCAACATCCTTATTGAAATCCTCTTCATCGTAGCCGTTGGTAATCAGCTCAACCGGAGTCTTTGTCATTGCCTTGAACTCTTCTTGAACCAAAGGCGAGACAGCGATGACTCTCGTAGCTCCATCCAAAACGGACTTTTCAAGCCTATGATGTTTTTTCTCCGCCCAAGCAGTCAACCCTAGGTGTTTGAAATAGAACATTTTTGTCCACGGATCACGAAAATCAGCAATCCACGGAAGTCCAGTAGCTTTGGACAGTCTCAGCCCGATAAGGTGCATTGATTGAGGAGGACCTGTCGTGACAATGGCATCAACCGGATGTTTTTCAAGATACTTCTTAAGGAAACGTACCGATGGGCGGACCCACATGACACGAGGGTCTGGGATGAAGAAATTCCCTCTGATGAACAGAGAAAGTTTCTGCTTCCAAGATTTCTTCTGGCCATTGATTGGATTGACCTCGTCCTTCCCCGCATTAGCCGCGGTCAATGTCTTCAGGTCAGTCGTGCTGCCTTTGCCCATCAGCTTTCTATAGATTCCATAAGGCTCGAAAATAGGCCTTTTTACAATTTCTGCTTCTGGAGGAATCTCCAATGCCAACGTCTTGTCAATGGTGGTCAACTCTGGATTCTCTGGAGTATAGATAACAGGCTGCCAGCCCGTGGCCGGAAGGTATTTCGCAAACTTTACCCATCGCTGCACTCCAGACCCCCCAGATGGTGGCCAGTAATATGTCACTATCAGCACCCTTTTCATGTCGCTCCTGATTATGTTCCGCTTTAATGCGTGCTTAAGTAATCTACTTTATTAACGCCCACTAAGTAACCGCAAATAAATCCCGTATCTTACATAAGTTTACAAAGATAGTCCTTTTTTGTTATATTTGTCAGAGCAAAACATTCATACATCATGAAAAAGATAAAGTACAAAACAAGCATTTCCATATTGATTGTGATAGCGTCTTTCGTGCTGGTGCTGCTTTGCCTACTAATCGTTCAAACTTTTCGGACAGGAGAAGATGCAACAGTGGGGATCTTCTCGCTTGCGGCTACGCTGATTGGCACCATATTCATAGCGATAGAATTAAAGAACGGCTCAGAGGTCACGTGCAGCGAGATGCTGATCAACCTGAACAACTATTTCCACGACAGCGACCGGCTTATGAAAGTCTATGAAGTGCTGGAAAACAGCGAGATCGACGGGGATTACAGTTATGATCGCTGGAAAGATGTGTCCAGTGTAGAAGTGGCGCAGTACTGTACCTTCTTCGAGAATCTGTACCTGCTTTACCGCCACCACATCGCCAGCATAGATGATCTGGACGACCTTTTCGGCTACCGTTTCTTCCTGTTCATGAACAATCCGTACATCCAGGAGAACTACATCCTGCCGACATCATCTTCCTACGTACAGGTATTTGAACTGTACAAGATTTGGATCAGGCACCGGGAGAAAGAGAACAGCGGTGCGAAAGGCTGGCAGCGGCACATACCAAGCCACCAATTCATGTTTCCGGAAAAATACCTCCAGAATAGACTCTATCTCTTCGACTACGGGATTTCTGAATATAACAAAGTCCTCTCCGACCTGCCTGACGGGTTCACGATGAAGCGCCTTGGGTTCGACAGTCTCAGCGCTGTGGAAAGCCTTCAAAGCAAAGTGGTTGACAAAATGGAAAACAAGAATCTCTTCTACCCGCTTAGTCGAGAGGAACTTATTGAATCTATGCAGCTTGACTATGTTCTAGGAATATTCTCACCTGAAGGTCGTATGGCAGCTTTCAGCGTCATCGTGAGCAATCGAAGCGGTGAGAGAAGCCTTGCTTCAGACCTAAACCTCAACCCTTCGGATGTTTTCACCTTCGATGCGGTGGCGGTTGACAATGACTATCGTGGCAAAGGTTTCCAGCGCACGTTCATCGGCTGGTCCATCGAACTGGCCAAAAGCATGGGAGTAAAGCACATAGTCGCAACTGTTGATCCGCAGAACACTCCTAGTGAGCGCAACTTCATCTCTAAAGGCTTCCATGTAGCCCAGACAAAGTCCAAGTACATCGGACTCACCCGCGATTTCCTACGGTTAGATCTCTAAAGTCCAAGTTCTTCTTTCATCGAACGGAGAAGATCGAAGGCCTGAAGTGGGGTGATGTTGTTCAGATCAACTCCGGAGAGTTTGTCGCGCAGGGATTCGAGCGTTGGGTCATCCAACTGGAAGAACGAAAGTTGCAGGCTGCCATCGCTCTCAATGGTGCCGGCCTTGGTCTGGACAGGTTTCTTGAGCTCACCTTTTTTAGCACTGACAAGATGCTGGGAATCATTCATTTCCAGAGCTTTCAAAGTGTTTTCCGCGCTTTGAATAACCTCCTTCGGCATCCCTGCCATCCTTGCGACATGAATACCAAAGCTATGCGCTGTTCCGCCTTCCTTAAGTTTACGCAGGAAAATCACCTGTGTGCCGACCTCCTTCACTGCAATGTGGAAGTTCCTGACTCGTGAATATATCTCTTCAAGGTCGTTAAGCTCATGATAATGAGTGGCGAATAGCGTCTTGGCCCCACGACCATATTCATGAATATATTCGACAATAGCTCTCGCAATCGACATTCCGTCGTAGGTTGAAGTTCCTCGCCCGATCTCGTCCAGAAGCACAAGGGAGCGCTCCGAAAGGTTGTGAAGGATCATTGAGGTTTCCAGCATCTCGACCATGAAGGTGGACTCTCCGCGAGAGATGTTGTCAGTAGCCCCGACTCTTGTGAATATCTTGTCAATGTACCCGATCCGGGCGCTGTCTGCAGGAACGAACGAACCAATCTGGGCCAATAGCACAATGAGTGCTGTCTGCCGGAGCAGAGCCGATTTACCAGCCATGTTAGGACCGGTCAGAATGATGATCTGCTGCTTCTTGTTGTCAAGGAATATGTCGTTGGGAACATACTCCTCCCCCACTGGCATAAGGGTCTCAATCACTGGATGGCGACCCGCCTTGATTTCAAGCGTAAGATCTTTGGTCATCTCAGGGCGGTTGTAGTGGTTGTCACGCGCCAACCGAGCGAAACCAGCAAGCACGTCCAACCGCGCTATGATCCGGCAATTAGTCTGAATCGCAGGGATATTCCTTTGGATCTCTGCAACCAACTCTCCGTAAATCCTTGTCTCAAGAGCATAGATTCGATCTTCAGCACTAAGGATTTTCTCTTCATATTCCTTAAGCTCATGAGTGACATAGCGCTCAGCATTGACAAGGGTCTGCTTGCGAATCCATTCCGGTGGGACCAGGTCCTTGAAAGCGTTCCGGACTTCGATAAAGTAACCGAAGACATTGTTGTAGCTGATTTTGAGCGAGGATATTCCTGTCCTTTCCGCTTCCGATTGCTGGAGTTTGAGAAGGTAGTCCTTGCCTCCGGATGAGATATTCCTTAATTCATCCAATTCGGCATCAACCCCCGATGCGATGACTTCTCCTTTCCCGATAGCGGCAGCCGGATCTGTTGTCATGGTCTTCTTGATCCGATCAAGAAGCTTCGAGCAGTTTTTCATCCCGCCCACAAGAGAATCCAAAGCCTTGACACCGTGTCCTTTGCAAAGTTTCGCTATCGGCTCCATGCTAGCAAGTCCACGTCCAAGCTGCATAACCTCGCGAGGGGCTATCCGCCCCGTGGCAGCTCTGGAGATAATCCTCTCAAGATCACCGATGTCACCGACATATCTTTGAATATCCTCCAAATCCTCATCGGCTTCAAGGAAGTGCTGCACAACATCATAACGGCTGTTAAGTTCCTTGATGTCAATTACCGGCATCGCGAGCCAAGTTCTCAGAAGTCTGGCACCCATAGGAGAGGAGGTCCTGTCTATGACGCTCACGAGCGAGACACCCTCACCACCTACAGACGAATTGAATATCTCCAGGTTTCTCAACGTAAACTTGTCCATCCACACGAACTTTTCCTCATCTATCCTAGAAATCGAGCAGATGTTCTTCAGGCCCGTGTGCTGCGTCTGTTCCAGATAGACCATCAGCGCCCCAGCCGAGCATATTCCTAATGGGAAAGCATCGACAGCGAATCCTTTCAGCGAATCGACTTCAAACTGCTTCTTAAGTCTCTCAACCGCAGCGTCATAGACAAAGGCCCATTCATCAATTGTGGTGACATACAGTCTGTCTCCATACTTTTCCCTGACACCTTTCTCGTAGCCTTTCTGGACCACAATCTCCTTAGGATTCAGCGAAGCAATCAAGGTTCCGATGTAATCCAGAGACCCCTGCGCCACTTGAAAAGAGCCAGTAGAGACATCCAGAAAAGCGGCACCGCACTGGTCTTTGTCGAAAGTCAGGCCAACGAGGAAATTGTTTTCCTTCTGATCCAAAAGTTGGTCGCTGAAGGCCACTCCCGGTGTCACCAGTTCGGTAACACCTCGTTTCACAAGCTTTTTTGTGAATTTGGGATCCTCCAACTGGTCGCAGACAGCCACTTTGTAGCCGGCACGTACCAATTTCGGAAGATAAACATCCAAAGCATGATGCGGGAATCCGGCCATCTCGATGTAGCCTTTGTCCCCGTTGGATTTCTTGGTCTGTACGATGCCCAAAACCTTGCTGACCAGCACTGCGTCATCGGAGTAAGACTCGTAGAAGTCCCCTACCCTGTAAAGCAACACAGCCTCAGGATGCTGAGCCTTAACAGAGAAAAACTGCTTGATCAGCGGAGTGTCCTCCGGCACCTTATTTTTCGCCATATCAATGTCTTATGAGTAATTCAAAATAAAATTGCAGACGTAGAATCCCCAACACCTGCAAGAATACAAATTTACAAAAAACTTAGGAATATCATTTCGCCTATTCCCCAAGTCGTAAAGATTTTACCCTAGGCGCAAGAGCTCGTCAGCTGAGGCCATGACAGCTTCACGGTGAGAGATGAAGACAACGGTCAAAGCGTCTGACTTATCAGTGGACTCAGGAACATTCTTGACATAGGAGCGAAGATTGGCTAGAAGTTTAGTCTCTGTTTCAGGGTCAAGAGAAGATGTGGATTCGTCCAAAAGGAGAACACCTCCACGGTGTAGCAAAGCCCTAGCAATGGCAATGCGTTGGCATTGGCCCTCACTTAAGCCTCCACCGGACTCTCCGCAAATCGTGTCAAGACCATCCGGAAGGCTGAACACGAAATCAGCTACAGCCGTGTGCAACGCAGAACGCATGCGCTCCTCAGAAGCAGAGGCATCAGCAAGCAGTAGATTATCACGTATCGTTCCACTCATCAGCGAATTGCCCTGAGGAACATAGCGGAAATTCCCACGGGTAGATTTGCCAGCCTCACATGAAGAATGCGCATCATAAACAGAAACAGTTCCTGACACAGGTTTCAAAAGACCAAGCATTAGGCGAGCTAAAGTGCTCTTCCCAGCACCAGTCGGTCCCGCAATCACTGTCAGGGTCCCAGGACAGAAATCATGGGAAAATGAATCCAGAATCCGGACGCCATGCGAGGTTGGATATTCAAAGCAAACATTGTCAAAACGAACGCCCACAGCACCGTTGGCTTCCCACTTCGGCCCATTTACCTCCTCCGGCAGACTCTCAAGTTCCATTAGTCTCTCAATGGAAGTCAACGCATGGATGAACGCAGGAAGTTCCCTAGCAAGGTCTGCAACCGGCCTCTGGACCTGTCCGACCAACTGAAGGAAAGCAGTCATCATACCAAAACTCACCGTCCCGCTTCTGATTCCAAGGACTCCCCACAGAAAAGCTGATGCATAGCCACTCATGAATCCGAAGGACATGAACCCACGGGCTACCGCATTGTAGTTGAGCCTTCGTACAGTCTTGTCCTTTAACCGTCCTTGAAGACTGCCCAAAGACCCCATAATCCTCGTTGCTCCAATCAATGTCAAAGCCACGACCCTATTCTGAATATTCTCTTGAATCAGCTGTTGAACATCGCTGTCCAAGGTCCTTATGTCCGATGTTAAAGATCTGAGTTTAAAGAAGAAAAGTCTCGAACCAATGATAGCTAGCACCATCAGCAGAACCAGCATCCACAGCAAGCCTGGAGCCATCAGAAGCAGATAGACAGAAGCTGCGGCAAGTTGGCACGCTGTCACAATGGATCCGGGAATATGGCTGCACAACAATTCAGACACCACCCGGATGTCCTCTTCCAAACGGTTGACAGCATCGCCACTGTTGAACTTCTCGCGTCCGGTCCACTCACTGGACAAAACTTGGGAGAACAAATCCGCACGCAAAGTGTTCTGCACGCAAAGCAAACCGTACTTCTCACAGTAGGAATATGCCACATTGCAAAACAACTGAACAGCCATAATGCAGATCATCAAGGCAATCCTGCCATAAAGCGCGACACTTGAAACGCCCGTCACCACATCCACTATCTCTTTGCAGACCCAGACGAAAGACAAAGAGGCAGCGATGCGAACAATTCCGAGAAGCACACAAGCCAACATCCATCTCCTTGCGGGGACAGACATCCTAACAAGACTCCCAAGGCAGCTTCCCAGACTCTTCACTACTCCTCTACCAATCCGCTTTCAATCCATTTGTCAACCAGTGCAGAGGCATCAGCGGCAGCTGTTTTTTCATCGACATCATAAGCTTCCAACAAAAGCGAGCAAGCATCCTCCTTGCTGAAATCCTTGCCTTGAAGTTTATTCCAAAGGTAAGCAGCAGTCGAGTTCATCGACACGATCTTATTGAAATTAATCTGGGCCAAGCCCTCACCCACTACCATGTGGTTATCTCCGATAGAACGGAGTACAAATCCATCTTTAATTTTCATCGTATTAAATCAATTACATATTCTTCTATAAATAGCAAGCAGATAACGTCTTACGGGACGTAACTTCGTCCAAAGCCGACCTTTTCCCGGAATCACTTCCTTACCATTCTCTTTTATGATAGCCACGACCTTTCCAATCACATCATTCCGATTGAAACTCTCCGTCCCAACGAGATTACCATCACCCATCATTACAAAATCATCACCAGTAGAGGTGATAATCCGATGCATCACGTATCTTCCTGGGAGTCTGACAAGTACAATGTCTCCGACCTCAAGGCAGTCTGGTTTTCTAAGTCTTACACTATCCTTGTCACCTCGAATGAAAGGCAACATGCTGTTCCCTTTGGTCTTAAGGACAACATCCCTTCCCTCGTTCAGAAAAACCTCCGCCCCAGAAAGCAGGACATCGTTCGGAAGCTGTACGGATGTCATTGCCCTGTCACAGTTGAATGGCACAAATGAGCAGCCTCTGCATCAGGGCGACAGTCAAGCAAGTACATAGGTACTTTTGAGACCAGTTCAGCCAAAGTGGCATGCAGTCCGTCCGCTGTGTTCTTGATTTCACGGAAAGCAGAACAAGATGAAAACATTGATGCATAAGCCTCGACCACGCTCAGACGGTGAATCTTGTTCTCTGGACTTTGGCTAATACGCACCACTGCACCCAGTGGAGCACTTAAGTTCTTGTAACAAGGAGTTTTACCACTCCACGGAGAACCATAGATGCGAGCTTGCCCATCAATGATCCTTATGATAGGGTTATCATCATTGAGCAATTCGCAGCCAGGAATGTTCTCTTTCCACAAGCGGCTATGGGTACTCTTCCCAGTTCCGCTCTTGCCTAGGAAGGCATAGCCTTTCCCATCCCAAAGGGTAACAGAAGAATGGATCTCCAATGTGCCGAGGGTAGCGGTGGACAGCGCAAACAACATCATCATGGCGTTGTCCAAAGCGAAACGCGTTGCTTTTTCCTTTCCGGGAAACACTTCAATCACCCCAGAGCCAAATCCCTCCGATGCCTTAAGGCAAGCCACAAACGGAAGATCTCTATCAGGGGACATTTCCACAATCCAACCTCCGTCAAAATGGCTGATCCTCAGCCTAGGGAAGCCTTTTTCCAAGACATCATGCACTAAAACGGCTTCTGGAACCTCAAGATGTGGCACGAACTCCAATGAACAGACCACAGAGTCAGAAGCTTCCGATTCAAAAGGAGTATAGTTCGGGCACATTGTCCACACAGGGGAAGAGTCTTCCGCCTTAATGGCGATCACATGCTCAGCTATTTTATAATATTTCTTCATTCTTAATTCTTAGCTTTCTTTGATTCGATTCCGTGGACGACATTGATCAGGACACTGCCAAGGATGCCAGCGCAGAGGGACCCCATCAGCACGGCCACCTTGCCCATGTCACGAAGACGGGAGGTAATCTCAGGAACTTGGTCACCGAAAGACAGGGTGTCCACAAAAATTGACATCGTGAATCCGATTCCACCAAGGCAGGCCACGGCAATCAGCATGACCCAAGAGGACTTAGCCGGCATCTCTCCCACGTGAAGCTTGACAGCGATGAAGCTGGCGAGTGAGATTCCAAGAGGCTTGCCAAGGACAAGGCCAAGGAATATTCCCATGCTCACGCTGCCCAGAGCCTGATCAAACTGGAACACGTTGAAGTAGGACACGTCCGGAATCTCGACTCCCGCGTTGGCAAGGGCGAAGATCGGCATAATCAGGAAGTTGACCCAAGGGCCGAGGGCGTGCTCCAGACGGTAGCTCATTCCGATGGAATCCTTTGAGATGGCTGACAGACGCCTCAGGCAATGTCTCTGCGGGCCGTTAGGAAATTCGGAAGAGGTGGAGGCTATCCCATTATATTCATTAAGCCTGCGGATGTATTGGAGACGCTTGCGGTGGAAGTAGGCCTCGTTGAACCGAGGGGTCATCGGCACAAGGAAAGCCATCACCACGCCCGACATCGTGGAGTGGATGCCGGCATAATAGAAGAGCGACCAGATCGCGATGGCCGGAACCAAGTAGAACCATCCTCGTTTCTCACCCAACTTATTCATCAGCAAGACTAA
>CAKUSF010000058.1 GCA_934678915.1 uncultured Bacteroidales bacterium | reverse complement strand
CTGCGGTGCGGAAGGGACTCGAACCCTCGACCTCCGGCGTGACAGGCCGGCATTCTAACCAGCTGAACTACCGCACCTTGCGACTTTGCATCCGTTGTTTCTAGTTGTTTTCCTGAACGCGGATGCAAAGATAGGCATTTTTCTTTAACCTGCAAACTTTTTTACTGAATTTCTATGATTTTTTTTGCAGGTGCAGTTTCCTGTTTCTGGACCTTAGGGATGTTAACCTTGAGGACACCATTGACTACGGAAGCGCTAATCTTCTCTTTTTCAACATCATCAGGAAGAAGCATAGTCTGCTGGAACTTTGAATATGAGAACTCACGCCTCAGATAATGACCGTGCTTCTTTTCTTCATTGTTCTCTTCTTTCTTTTCCATGTTGATAACAAGATCACCATTGTCGTCAAGGCTAACCTTGAAGTCATCCTTGGTCATGCCAGGTGCTGCGAGCTCAATGTCGTAGCTTTTTTCATTTTCTAATACGTTGATTGCAGGAGCGGTCGCATTAGTTCTGACCATCCAATCATTGTCAAAGAAATCATTGAACATGTTTGGCAACCAATTCTGATTGTTGTACTTTTTTGATACTGGTAACATAATTAAATCTCCTATTTTTTTGTTTTTTATTTCTTTTCTTCATCCCGTTCTTTCGAACGAGACGTCTTACCTTAAATCAATCGCTGTGCCGATGCTTCAAATATATCAAAAAGACGACAAATTGTCACTTTGTCGTGACAAAATGTCGCCTTTAACTGTCAAAATGTCGAATTATGCTTAAAATAGCTTTTTTGAATCCTTGAAATTCTTGGCAAGGCCTCCAGCACTGGTTTCCTTGTACAAAGATGGGAGATCGTTGCCGGTCTGCTTCATAACCTCAACGACATGATCGAAAGAAACACGATGCTTACCGTCAGAAAAGGCAGCATACAGATTCGAATCCAAGGCTCTAGTGGCTGCAAATGCATTTCTCTCGATGCAAGGAATCTGAACAAGGCCACAGATTGGGTCGCATGTCATGCCTAAATGATGCTCCAAGCCCATCTCAGCTGCATATTCAATCTGTGATGGACTGCCACCGAAAAGTTGGCATGCTGCCGCAGAAGCCATCGCGCATGCAACTCCTACCTCTCCTTGACAGCCAACCTCTGCTCCAGAAATCGATGCGTTCTGCTTGACGATGTTGCCAATGACACCAGCTGTGGCAAGTGCATGAAGGACGCGTATGTCCTTGAAGTCGTGTCCTTTGGCAAGATGATAAAGAACTCCTGGCATGACTCCGCTCGAACCGCATGTCGGAGCAGTCACGATGACACCACCTGAGGCATTCTCCTCACTCACTGCAAGAGCATAGGCATAGACAAGGCCTCTTGTCTGGAGAGTCTGTTTGTAGCCAGTGGCCTTGACATAATAAGTAGGTGCCTTACGTGGTAAGTTCAGAGGGCCGGGGAGAACCCCTTCGTGATCTATTCCTCTTTCTACCGAAGCCTTCATGGCTTCCCACACTTCTTGAAGGTAATCCCAGATGTCTGGCCCTTCACAAAGATCAACATATTCCCAATAGTTGCGTCCTTTGTCCTCACACCACTTTTGGATTTCTGAAAGATGATTCATCTCATAGACATCCGGTGTAGAAAAGCGGTCATCCGGTTTGCCTTCAGATAACGCGCCTCCACCGACACTATAGACAGTCCATTCATCAGTCTGGCGGCCATCGGAGTCAAATGACCTGAAACACATCCCATTAGGATGGAAAGGTAGGAATATCTCAGGCTTCCACACGATTGTGACCGGGGCGATTCGCTCCAGAACTTCAGTTATCGCCACATCGGTCATGTGGCCTTTTCCAGTCGCTGCCAGACTACCGTAAAGTGTCACTTCAAAAGCCCTTGCATCCCAATGTCTCTCAGCAAAGTTTTTTGCCGCCTTGTTCGGTCCCATGGTGTGACTGCTGGAAGGGCCTTTGCCTATTTTGTAAAGTTCTCTAAGGGATTTCATAATTTTCGTTCGTTATATTTAGGCTGCTAATTTACGATATTCCTTAAGAAAATGCTATTTTTGTCATTCATTAATGGTTTTAGGAAATGAAAAGAAAAATCACAATCATCGGTTCGGGCATGATGGGCTCAGCCCTCGCGTTCCCAGCGTTTGAAAATGGCAATGAAGTGAGACTCGTCGGCACTCCGCTTGACAGAGAGATAATAGAGGAATGCAAGCGTTCTGGCAAACATCCAAAATTTGACAGACCTTTCCCAAACGGGGTTGAATATTACCAATTCGAGGATTGGCAGGAGGCCGTGAAGGGAGCGGACTTCGTCATTGGTGGAGTCTCTTCTTTTGGCGTTGATTGGTTTCTGAATGAGGTTCTGACTTATCTGGATCCTGCAATGCCAGTGCTTTCCGTGACAAAAGGTCTCATCAACCTTGAGGATGGCACATTGATCTCCTACCCGGCCTATTGGGAAACCGAACTTCTCAAAAAAGGAATACGCAGAGAAGTCAACGCCATCGGTGGCCCATGCACATCCTACGAACTTGTTTTCCATGATCAGACCGAAGTTGCGTTCTGTGGCAAAGACACGGCTGTCATCAAGATGATGAAGGAGGCCATGCAGACATCCTACTATCACATCTCCACGACCAATGATGTAATCGGACTCGAAAGTGCAGTGGCACTAAAGAACGCCTACGCCCTGGGAATCGCACTCACAATCGGGCTTGTAAAAAGGCAGCACGGTGCCGATGCCGGGCTCCACTACAATTCGCAGGCAGGAGCGTTCTATCAGGCTACAAAGGAGATGACCAAACTTCTAAGACTTCAGGGAGCCGATGAGGATAGCACGGTTTTGGGCATCGGTGATCTTTACGTCACCGTGTATGGAGGAAGGACTCGGAAAATCGGTATCCTGCTTGGCGAAGGCAAAACTTACGAGGAGGCACTAAATATCCTTGCGGGGGTGACACTCGAATCTTTGGTTGTGGCACGTCGCGTGGCAAAGGCTATCTATCGTAAGGCTGAGCTTGGCATGGTGGATCTGGCGCAGTTCCCACTCATGACACATGTCAATGATGTGCTTGACAATGGGAAGGATGCGGAGCTTCCTTGGGACGCGTTTACGTTTGACAACACGAAATAATTCGGCCAGATTAAGATTGGTCAATAAAAATCTAATTCCTGAATTTTGCACGGTGGACCAAAATTCAGGAATTAGATTTTTTATTGGATTGCTGATTCTGACACATCGCTTCGATGGACTCAGTGACCAAAAGTATGGTTCAATAGGCAACTCACTCGGTCGCTGAACCTGTCGAAGCGACACAAAATCCAGAGAAAAACAACTGCGTTATTCTTCCGGGAGGAACATCGGATCCCAAGCCGGAAGAAGGGTCGGTTTCTGATTGAGCATATTCAAGACATCAGCAGGGACGTACTTCTTCTCGACAACGAGACGGAACATGTAGTTGTCAAACCACTCGTCTGTCATGATGAGGTTGCCTTTGTAGCCGGAATCAGCACCCCAACTGTTCTCTACCATCCACTTGACCGGCTTGCCATCCTTGATGTCCACAGCTATGAGGGTCATCGCATGGGACGAACCACTGGCATGGGTTTGCACTCTCTGACGCTTGTCCATCGGGAATGTTGTTCCGAACAGGGATGCATAGTCATAGTTTCTTAGATCCAAGGTGCCTTTCTGACGGTCAGAGAATTTGCCTACATCACAGGAGAAGTACATCGCAGTGTTGTCCTTGATGGAAGCAATCGCCATCTCCTTGATCCTTTCGACTGGAAGATTGATGTAGAGCCAGTTTTGTCCGTCATAGACATGACGGTCATAATCAATTTCATAGACCTTGCCATACTCACGGGTTGGGTCGTTCATGACCATGATGTAGTTGTTCTCCAGATCCGCGCCAACATATTCATCATAGAAAGATTTTGGCGTGTAAGTTTTGGTGCTGACAAAGTTACCCTTTGAGTCGTAACGAGTCCACTCAAACTCTACCGGGGGGTCTCCAAGGCAGAGAACCAGCATTCTGTAGATTTCTTTAAGCATCTCAGTCTTTAATGCAGGGCAGTCCTTGACAGAAGCGTCACGCAATTTCAAGCCGTCTTCGCGAAGTTTTGTCGCGATCTGAGTACGCATCTGGGAAGTGCTGTTGGAGCAGAAAGTCTCAGGCATGACGTCAGACGGAACCACACCGTACTTCATGATAAGATTGGAGACTCCTGTGAATTGTCCACCGTCTCCAATCGGATTACGGAAGAGCCAGTCCACCTTGCGGTCATCAAAACTCTTGTCCTTAGTGTCAATCACTCCCTGAAGAAAGAGATTAGCCTTTTCCAACTGGTCGTAGAAGAACACATAATTCTGAGAAAAGGTAAAAGCACCCAAATCGTATTTTTCTATCATCTTGGCTCTGAGCACATTCAGACCGGAAAACAACCAACAACGCCCAGACGACTTCTGATTGGTTCGGCCTTTTGTCTTCACCTCATCAGAAAAATGGGTGTCAATCATAGCAATGTTCTCGGAATTAGCTGCCAAAACATTAATAGATGCAGCGTTAAGGGCATTTTTAATTGCTTTGTCAGAAGCTGTGCCCTCATAGCCTTTACGAATTTCGGTCAGCATCTCTGCGGAGATGCCTCCATTTTTGTCCTGTTTCTGAGCTGACGCTACGGCCCCTGACATAACCAGAAGCGATGCAGCAAGGATAAGAGTCTTTTTGTTCATAATTCAAAGATTTGGTGTAAATTTAAAGAAATTTTCGGAAAAGCCGAAAGATTGCAAGAAGATGTTCAATCGCTTCAGTAAGTATGTATCAAAATGAAGAGGGGCTCAAAAATATTCCTGCTTTTGTTTACCACTTTGCTACTTGCGGGGGCAGACCTGCTCACAGGAGGTGTGGGGCTGAGTGGGATGGACTCTAGCATATTCATAAAACTGAGGCTTCCAAGGATGTTGGCCGCTGTTTTTGCAGGAGCAGGCCTCTCCCTTGCGGGGTTGCAGATGCAAAGTGTTTTTCGCAATCCGTTGGCCGACCCGCACATCATGGGCGTGAGTGCTGGGGCTGGTACAGGAGCAGCTATAGTGACTCTTCTCATCGGCTCATCGCTTCCTATCGCATTGTCAGGATTCACGGTAGCAGCAGCTGCATTTCTCGGAGCCCTGCTAACCTCTTTATTGGTCGTTACTGTGTCATCCAAAGTCCAGAGTACCACAATCTTGCTAATCTTCGGGGTAATGCTTGGATTCATATTCAGTGCCATCACTTCCATTCTTGAATATTCCGCCAACGCTGAAAGTCTGAAAGTTTTCTACAGTTGGTCAGCGGGAAGTTTCTCAGGATGCCGTCCAGCTGAAATTGTGGTGATAGCCGGCTCGTTGGCAATAGGAACATTACTTACATTTATTAATAATAAAGGGCTTGACATCGCGCTTTTCGGTAATGAATATGCCCGTCTGGCCGGTGCAAACATTTCCAGAATCAGGAGTACCGCGATGATCAGCAGCTGCTTGATGGCTGGTTCAGTCACAGCCTTCTGCGGGCCACTAGGATTTGTCGGGATTGTGGCCCCACACATTGCAAGAGGCTTTTTGGGAACCTCCGTTCATTCAACGGTCATCCCCGCTGTGATGCTTACTGGAGCAGGGCTGGCACTCACGGCAGACATCCTCTCTAATGTATTCCCTGCACCATTGCCAATAGGAAGCACGATGGCACTCATCGGCATCCCGATTATTCTGGCAATTCTTTTAAAAAGGAGGTAAACATGTTAAAAGCAAGCGAATTAGTCATCGGACACAGGAACAAATGGAGCGCGGGACCCTTAACTTTTGAATATCCCGATGGGCAAGCCGTGATGCTTTGCGGTCCGAACGGCAGCGGCAAAAGCACTCTAATGAAGACCTTGGCAGGCCTTCTGCCTCCGTTATCAGGTGAATTCTCATCCAACGGGACTGTCGTGATGGTGCCCACGCATATTCCTAAAATTAAAGGATTCTCTGTTAGGGAATTCATACGCACAAGCCTATTCTCGGTCTCTGGTATGTTCCAACAGTTAAACTCCGAAGCGGAGCATTCAATGGAAGAGGCAATTGAGGCTCTCGGACTTAACAAACTGGCTGACAGGGACATCAGTATCATCTCAGACGGAGAGTTCCAGAAAGCATGCATCGCCACGGCACTGACCCGGAGGGCAAATGTCATCCTAATGGACGAGCCAACGGCCTTTCTAGATGTGAGCAACCGTGTCATGGCACTGAGCACGCTACAAAGGATTGCCCATGAGTCAAACATCACGGTAATCTTCTCAACTCATGACATTTACGATGGAGAACGGTTCTCTGACACTACACTTTCACTAGGAGAATAGTTTTGAAACCACGAAACAATTCCTTATCTTTGTAAAGATGTAGAGTCGTGCCGGAACAGGCTGGCTCAAATTAACGTGAAAGGATAATGCCGGGAAAGATTTTCTTCATAGACGGACACGCACTGATCTTCAAGATGTACTATGCGTTCCTCAGGAGACCGATGATCAACTCCAAAGGAGCTGACATGTCCATTCTTTACGGTTTCACCAAATACATTCTTGAACTTCTGGGACGGGAAAAGCCGGACTATATAGCCGTAGCTTTCGACCCTCCGGGAGGGACGTTCCGTAACAAGATGTACCCAGAGTACAAGGCCAATCGTAAGGAGACTCCTCAACTCGTGATCGACTCTTTGGAGCCTTTGATGGAGTTATGCAAGGCTATGAACATCACCACCTTGATGCTTAAAGGATTCGAGGCTGATGACGTTATCGGTTCGATGGCCAAGCGATGCGCTGGTGAAGGGTTGGATGTTTTCATGGTCACTCCGGACAAGGACTACGGGCAACTAATTGAGCCTCACATTTGGCAGTACAAACCCGGAAAAGCAGGCAACGACAATGAGCTCATAGGGGTCAAGGAAATTTGCGACAAGTACGGAATCAAGACTCCTTCCCAGGTCATTGACATGTTGACAATCTGTGGGGACACCGCTGACAATGTGCCTGGTGTGAAAGGCGTGGGAGAGGTAGGGGCCGGAAAACTAGTCGCGAAATACGGTTCCGTTGAAGAGATTTACAAACATCTTGACGAGTTGACACCTCGTCAGAAATCTCAATTTGAGGAAGCAAAAGACCACATCGGTCTAAGTCACGAGCTTGTGACCATCAAAACGGACATTCCTATTGAGGTGGAAACCGAACAGATGAAGGTCAATCAGGAGTTCAGCCCTCTGCTGGCCGATTTGTTCGAAAAATACGAGTTCAGTTCCCTCAACAAATTCATTGGGCACATCAGTGTAGATGAGAGCAAGCCTGATGCTGAACTTCCGGAAGCAGTCCATGTACGGGTAGGAGAAATAATAAAGGCCGCATCAAAAGCCGGGCTCTGTTCGATCATCACGGAAGGAGCAGACTCTAGCATATTCACAAAAACGGTGAGGATCATTGTCGGGGTTCGCTCTGACAATAGGATTCTTGTCTGCGAAGGAGGAATCAATGATTTGAAGCCACTGTTGGAAGACTCCGCTGTAGGGAAATGTGGCGATGACCTGAAAAGGCAAATGAATATTCTTGCGGCATCGCAGGTGAACCTTCAAGGGAAACTCTACGACATTCCTCTGATGCACTATCTGCTTGACCCTGAGAAGAGCCACAAGATTGACATTCTTTCACAAAGCATCTTGGGGGTGTCACTTGAGACTTCAGATAAGGACTCTTTGCCTACTACAGGTTCTCTATTCGATGACATATCGCCCAATGAGGCTAACCGCGACAGAAGCAAAGAAGCTGTGGTGCTTCTCCTTCTTAAGGAACGGTTCAGCGAAGATTTGGCCAAGAATTCCGTTTCGGATTTGTATGACAAGATGGAGGAGCCGCTTCTAAAAGTGCTTTCCAAGATGGAGAGAAACGGTGTGAAAGTTGACCTCAGCTCACTTAAGGTCTTTGCCGAGCATCTTCGTCAGGAAATGCTGGAAAGAGAAGCCAGAATCCGCGAAATGGCTGGAGAACCTTCTCTCAACATTTCCTCTCCAAAGCAGATTGGGGCTGTTCTTTTCGAGAAACTACACTTGTCTGACAAACCGAAAAAGAACAACAATGGGACGTACTCCACAGAAGAAGCAACTCTTCTGGACCTTGCAGACAAACATCCCATCATTGATGAAATTCTTGAATATCGTGCCGTGCGGAAACTCCTCTCCACCTACATCGAGCCGTTTCCCGGTTACATTGAGCCTGCCGATGGAAAAGTCCATACGACTTTCAATCAAGCTCTTACAGCAACAGGCCGTCTAAGTTCATCGAATCCGAATCTACAGAATATTCCTATTCGCTCGGACAGAGGTCGGGAAATCAGAAAGGCCTTCGTACCGAGTACAAAGGACGGGTTGATTCTTTCTGCGGACTATTCCCAAATTGAACTCAGAATCATGGCTCATCTGAGTTGTGACCAACATTTGATCAGTGCTTTCAAACAAGGGATAGACATCCATGCTGCCACAGCAGCAAAGATTTTCGGTGTACCGCATGATCAAGTCACTGCCGACCAAAGGCGCATCGCAAAGACAGCCAATTTCGGAATCATGTACGGAATCTCGGCTTTCGGTTTGGCCCAAAGGTTGCGGATCGGGCGAAAGGAAGCGCAGAAGATCATTGACGATTATTTTGCCAACTTCCCGTCAATTCTCTCATTTATTGAGGACACAAAAGCCGCTACCAGAGAAACAGGTTATGTTGAGACCCTCTTCGGAAGAAGGAGATACCTGCCTGACATCAACTCGAAAAACGGCACCGTCAGAGCTCTCGCTGAGAGGAACGCAGTCAATGCCCCAATTCAAGGTACATCTGCTGACATCATAAAGATGGCTATGATTGATGTGGATGAGACCATGTCACAGGTAGGGATGAAGAGCAAAATGGTCCTTCAGATTCATGATGAACTTGTGTTCGATGCGATTCCTGAAGAAATCGAGGATTTGAAGCGGATCGTGATTGACAGAATGGAAAATGTAGTAAAACTTTCAGTACCACTAACAGTAGAATGCAATTATGGGAAAAACTGGCTTGAAGCCCACTGATGAGTTGATCATCTTGGCACAAAGAGGCAATGGACTGGCTTTCACCGCACTTTGGGATCGCCACATCGAACAATTGAGATCCTACATTAGGGCTCGTTTCAAAAGCATCGACGACTACGCTGCCGATGACATCTGTAGTCGTAGTTTCGAAAAGGCATTCCGGCAGATTCAGTCTTATGACCAGTACAAAAGTCGTTTCTTGACATGGCTCTGCACTATTGCCAAAAACACAGCGCTTGACACGCTTGAGCAGGAGCAAAGGTTACATCCTAAGAATCAGATTGTCTATCTGGACGATGAGAACAAGCCATCCGTAGTCGAGGTTATTCCTGACCAGACCGAGGATGCTCTCAACTCTCTGATCAACACTGAAAGCGAGGAGGAACATGCCAAATACATCGAGCGCCTGCCTGAGCTCTATAGGGAGATTGCACGCAAGAGGCTGATCGAAGGACTGAAATACAATGAAATCTCGGAAGCTCTCGACATGGAGCTCAACACCGTAAAGACTAGGATCCGCCGCGCCAAACAGATGATTGACGAACTTCGCAAGCAGGAGGAAAAAGGAATATGATGACATTCGCCGATTTCGAGGCTTTTCTTAGGACAACGTTCCCCGATGTGACAGACGCGATGGTAGAGCGTTTTCGCCTTATGAACATCGGCTACCGTGAGTGGAACTCTAAGATCAACGTCATCTCCAGAAAGGACATTGACAGTCTCTACGATCACCACGTCCTTCATTCTCTTGCAATAGCTGAATATCTCCGCTCGCAGCGTCCGGAAACATATTCATTGTTTACCGCTCCGTTCCCATCATTCACTGCACAGCTCCCGGAAGATTCCATTGACGCCAAAGCCTCGCAGGCCGGATTAAGGGTTCTGGACCTTGGCACAGGCGGTGGCTTCCCCGGCATTCCGCTGGCCGTGATGTTCCCGAACGTGAGGTTCACCCTCTGCGACTCGGTCGGCAAGAAAACCATTGTTGCTGGAGAGATTGCGAATATGCTCGGCCTTGACAACGTGGAGATTGTCAACGCTCGCGCTGAAAGTCTCCCCGGCAAGTTCGACTTTATAGTCTCGCGCGCTGTTGCTTCCCTCACTGATTTTTACCCTTGGGTGAAAGGAAAATATTCCCGTTCAATCCTTTACCTCAAAGGCGGCGACATCAACGAAGAGATCTGCGCCCTCATGGCCCGTGAACGCCTCCGCAAAGGCTCCGTCTCCACCTGGCCCGTCAACCGATGGCTGACCGACCCTTATTTTGAGGGCAAATTCGTGATTGACATACGGTGCTGATTCCACACTGGTCGCTGAGCCTGTCGAAGCGACCGCTTCTCGTTCATTCAGTCACTTCGGCAATATCAGTGACCTCAGTGGCCAAGTGACCTCAGTGACCGCCAAGGCCATCACCCGAAAGCAACGCCCAAGGGTTGCCTTGGATCATACCCAGAGCCTCAAGGCGCCCAATCATGAAATCATTGTCATCATCGTGATCCGTAGCTTTGGCCTTCCCCAGATAGCGGAGTTTCCGAAGCAGATCACGCTCGTTCTCATCAGCCACGTCGTATGCCCGTTGGACAATCTCATCGAACGGAGTTTGTCTGGTCAGCAGGTCGCTGGCGACCTCCTCGGAAATCTTCTTCTCTATGATGTCGGTCGCATAGACAAGCAAACGTCCCAGAAACCGAGGGCAGCTGATGTCACCGGACTCTTTCAAGAGAGGGACATAGCCTCCCTGAATCTGGCCCTGAACCTCTCCTTCACCGCCAAAAGAATTTGGATTTTCGCCGAATAGTGCATATATTCGCCCATAACTTCCGCGGCCATTCTTGTCGCAGCAGACACTTAGAGCCTTGGGAGAGCCCGTCTCCTCAACTGAAAATCTGACATTTCATTTGAATCAAGGGAGAAACCCTCCCAGGCTCTTCTGTGCGTTACACTCCCCTGCATCAGCGTCCTCACGCCACACATTAAAGACTTGACACTCCACATTCCATCCCTTCCCGTGAGCAAAAAGCAGTCTTCACACGTCGACAGACGCCATTTCGGTACGCACGCGCGCATGATAAGCATTTCTACACACGGCATTAGTCTAGCTTTTCGAGCCGACAACCATAAAATTCCAATAAAACACTCCCAAAATATTTGATTAATGAATAATTCTGGCTAAATTCGCCCTCAGTGGATTTAACCGCAATGGCCTTATAGGCTCATTAACATACGAAAGTGTTGACGCACCGTCCTCAACCTGAGAATCTGACAGTTTACAAGGAATAAAGGGACAAAGCTACACTCTCTTCACGCACAGAACTGACACAGGGTTGGTGTGCATTTTGCATAGCCCCCTCGTTCATTTCATACAGGTGTGGAGTACCGTACCGCTTGTCTTTATTCAGGCTTTGTCAGAGCCCTCAGTTGAACAAGCAACACGGAACTCCACACTTTCTTTGTTTATGACCCTTGAGATTGGAATACGGAAACCCTTTTAGAGCCAACAGGACAAACTCGCAATGAACATTAAAACGGCACAGCCTAGCAGTATAATTGCAAAAGCCAATTTGCCCGGCAACGAAAACAGAACCGATAACTCGTGGGAGCACAAACCTATGAGTGATAATACTGATGCCACAAGAGTGGGAAAGGACGGGTATATTCCTCATCCACTTGATCTTTCCAAAGTATCATTGCCAGAATACCAACAGTCAAAGGTTGAAATGATAGCAAAGAATGTCCACGAAGTCTGGGCCGCCAAACGCTTAGCCGAGGACTGGAGGTATGGAGCGGCACGAGATGACGAACACAAACTCCACCCATGTCTCTGCCGTTACGAAGATCTTTCCGAAAGCGAAAAGGAATATGACAGGGCAACTGTCGAGGCCACGTTGAAAGCGTTGTGGTATCTCAGCGAATAACCTATCGACAAAAAACACTCAACCCATAAACGATATCAACCAGATGTATAAAATCTTATCCAAAGCATTTACGCTTATAGACAGGGCTGACAGAATTATACTGCCGGTTTGTTTGGTGATGTTAATCGCAGCGATTTTCTTTACTGGAACAGAGTCATACTGTTTGATATGGATGATTGGAGGCGTTGCTGGACTAATAATCTGTATGTGTTATCTTTACATCTGCCTATGGCATCCCATTGCGCGGGATAGAATATTGGTGAAGGGTCATTTCATCATGAAAATAATCTCGTTTGTCATTTTGGTGCCATTCGTCATCACTGCCCTTCTCGAGTTTGCCAATCTAATTTGTAACCAAAGTTGTGTGATTAAACCATCCGATTTATTTACGGAAAACCTCGTTGATAGCAACTCTCTGTTTTGGAA
>CAKUSF010000057.1 GCA_934678915.1 uncultured Bacteroidales bacterium | reverse complement strand
CCATTGCCTTTTTTTTTCATGCAAAGGTAAATACCCTATCTAATCAAGTCAATACGTAATCGCGGAGACGCTTACCAAAAAATATGTCTATATTTATGGCAGTGAAGCAACCACATAAAAGTTCAATACTACCACAATGATAAAAAACTCTCATGCTAGACTCAGACTATAACAAAAGGCCTAGAGGCGATAAATGGTTAGTCCTACAATAATGTGACTATTACTTTTGAATAATGTTTAGAAATCCAATTATCTTTAAGGACAAAACGATGAAAAACAAACTCAATCTTATATTATTGATTCTGCTGGGGATTCTGCCCTCCTGCATTGAGTACGTCAACATGGACAGCGGGGAGGAGATGCCGGTGGTGGTGAACTGTGTGTTGACTAGGGACACGGTGCAAACGCTTCGGCTTTACCAGATGAGGGTGTTGTCGGAGACAGGGAATGTTCCGATTGAAGACGCAACGGTTTTTCTGCAGGGGAAGAACAATAACGGAGACTTTCAGAACGTAGCGGAATTTCATCGGACTGAAGGGATAAACTGGGAGGCTAAGTTCCAACCGGAATATGACACTGACTATGGCCTGCTTATCAAGGTTCCTGGGAAAGAGGATATTACCGCCACGACACGATTCCCAGAGGATCTGCGACTTATACAATGCTGTAGGTTCGCCACCTTTGTAGCGGACACAGGAATGATTGGAAGTTTTCCTCGTGGGTACGGCATGCACACGGCTGAGGTTCGAAAAGGCAAATACTACACAGAATGGAACGGACGCAGGAAAGAAAATGGGGAGGCTTTCAAGGCCTACATTCAAGTGTCTGAAAACCCATGCAAGATTTGGGTATTCTCCCACGTGGACACAACATCCGTAAGTCCTGGAAGGAATAAGCTGAATCTTTTTAATGAGGAACAATTTCAATTCTCAGGCTCTGACCAGCCATTTTCAAAATACATTGCGACCAACCATTCCGGAGCCGATCGGTTCAACATAACACCTGGCAGACTTGCAGACCTGAACTACTGGAACAGACCAGACAAGATATACGATCAAAACATCAGTCAATGGTGTCTTTACCTATGCCCCAACGTTCCTCTCTTTGACGGATTTGTGAGGATTGATCACCCAGAAAACTTCAGAAACGGGTTAACCGAAGATGATCTCAAGAACAGCTACTATTATTCCGACAGAAGTTTTTTCATCGGAGGTGACTATTCAGATCAACACCATGCCTACGTCATAGATGATTATCCTTTTCTGCCCCTCATCATAGACAATCGGTCATTCCTAAATGAGGTTCATTTCGTCTCAGACGAATATGACACCTACCTTCGCGAGATGTATGTCAAACTTCAAAACAGAAATGATTTCGTCTTGTCGTCCTATGACTATAATAACGTCTATTCAAACATAAACGGAGGAGTCGGAATCTTCGGAGCTGACAACATCACGTGGGATATGGAACAAACCGTAGGTAGAATTTCCCACGAAGGGTACCTTATTTGGGAGGATCTTTGCCCAAACGCACCAAGTGAAACCGATTAATCAATCATAAAAAAAGTCACACTAAGTCTTTGACACTCATATAACTGAATAACCATATTTAATAAATTACAACTATGAGCCACCTTATCAAACTCTTCATCTCACTGGCATGTACTTGTGTAGTTTCCTGCGCTAAGGACAGTCTTGAATTAGCGCAAAGCGTACAGGATAATGCAAGTTCCACCTTGGGCACTGAAAATAAAGTGACCACTAAAAGCGCGGTTATGGATGATATCTCTACGGTCAAAAGCCGGAAGGTCTTGGCAAGCGACGTGCCGGCCATTCTTAAGAACCAGCTTGGCATAAATGAGGCACGGAGCAGCAAGTGCTATTCGCTCAACACCATCCAAAAAAACGGAAATCCGATGCTTCATATTGTCAACTACGATGAAGGAGGTTGGGCGATCATCGCTGGAAACAAAAGGGAGGAGAATCAGATTCTTGCCATGAGCGATGTCGGGCATTTCGATCCTGACAACATCACAAATTCCAACGTGGCTTTCTGGTTCGCCATGCAACTCGAACAGATGGAGGCTGTCGAGTTTGAGGAAGATGATATAGCAGACATGAACGGCAACAGTGATGTGTCCGTAAATTCAATCCCGCCATTTGATGATGAATATGTTTGGGTAAGGCTTCCGTTGGAGCCGATAGTGACCACAACCATTGAAGAAGTAGGACCTCTATTGACAACTAAATGGGGACAAGGGTATCCTTGGAATTATAATTGCCCGTACTTCCCGGAGAGTGGTAAAAGAGCCCCTACGGGCTGCGTGGCCGTTGCCGTGGCGCAATTACTGTACTATTATCATTTCCTCTTGGGTATTCCTAGCGGCCTCTACCATAGCATCGTTCCGACATATAATGATCATGGGGATTATTATACATTAAATGTGACAAGATCTGATTACCATACCAACTCAAGCAGATGGGAAGAAATGGCAAAGACATATCGTTCACGATGCTTATCTACTGATTATGTCGGAGATCTAATGATTGACATTGGAGAAAAGGTTGGCATAACATATAGCGAGAATGGAAGTGGGGCCGCATTTGACGATTACAAGAATGTATTCTCATTATATGGTCTTTCAAGTAGTGCCATTGATTATAATTCAGGCAAACTCATATCCTCTCTGAATGACAATAAACCAGTATTAATCTCTTCTAGAAGATTAAAATCGACACAATCAAGAGCAAAAGATGATGATACAGAAGGACACGCCTGGGTGATTGATGGCTACAAATGTTACCGTACAACAACAGACAGACCGCACAAGTGGGTCATCATGCCCCCTGATTCGTTATCATTTTACGACAACATAAACTACGACTATGTGCTCACTGTTGAAGAGAAGGAATGGCGCTATCCAGATGTGTTCGAAAATCAGATTGATCATTCGTATTCGTACAGATATGATTATTATCTAAAAATGAATTGGGGATACAATGGTTTATATGATAACAATGACTATGATTTAGGATCATATTCTTGGATAACTGATGGAAATCCATACTGTAAGAAAACAAGGATGATTTATGATTTCAAACCAAGTAATTAATAAACTACATGAAAAACAAACTAAATCTTATACTACTGATCTTACTGGGAACTATGACATCCTGCATCAAGTACGTCAACTTGGACAGCAGGGAGGAGATGCCGGTAGTGGTGAACTGTGTACTGACGAGAGACACGGTGCAGACGCTTCGGCTTTACCGGATGAGGGTGCTGTCGGAGACGGGGAATGTTCCGATTGAGAACGCAATGGTATTTCTGCAGGGTAAGAACAATAACGGGGACTATCAGACCGTGGCTGAATTTCATCGAACAGATGGGATAAACTGGGAAACCAAGTTCCAACCGGAATATGACACCGACTATGGCCTGCTCATCAAGGTCCCTGGGAAAGAGGACATCACGGCCACGACTCGATTCCCGGAGGATCTTCGGCTTATACAATGCTGCTGCTATGCAAATACAGCAGAAGCCTCAGAAGGAATTAGGGATGACAATGGTCAACAGCATTTTTATGCCTATTATGGAATGTACACCGCGGAAATTAGAAAAGGAAAGTATTACGATGAATATTTCGACAGGTATTACATGGTCAAAAATGAGGATGGAACACCTTTCAAGGCATATCTTGATGTATCGGAGAACCCATGCAAGATTTGGGTATTCTCCCACACTGACACGACTTATGTCAGTCCTGGCAATGAATCAATAACAACTACTAACGAAGGATTTTTTCAATTCTCTGGATCAAGGCAACCTCTTTCAAAGTATGTTGCAACCAATCATTCAGGAGCGGACAGGTTCAACATCGCACATGGGAGAATTGCGGATCTGCATTATTGGAATCGTCCAAACATACCATCTGAAATCATAGGAACAAATTATAGCCAATGGTGTCTTTACTTATGTCCGAATATTCCAATATTTAAAGGATTTGTAAGAATAGACCATCCTGCTAATTATCGCAACGGATTAAATATTGATGATTTAAAAAACAGTTATTTATATTCTGACAGAAGCTTCTTCATCGCAGGAGACTACTCCGACAACTACAACTCATATCCGAGAGAGGATAACAAATACTTCTGGCATGACAATCAATCATTCCTTAACGAGGTTCACTTCGTTTCTGAAGAGTATGATACTTACCTGCGGGCTATTTATGCCAAATTCCAGAATAAAAATGATTTTGTGCTTTCATCTTACGACTACGACAATGTCTATTCCAACATCAAAGGAGGAACAGGAATCTTCGGGGCCGACAACATCACATGGGATATGGTAGAGACTGTAGATAGACTTGCTATGCGTCAAGTTATCTGGGAGAGACTTTACCAGGATGCCCCAAGAAAACAGACTAATCAACCGTATAGGCCATGAACATCAAGTTACACAAAATACTCACAATCATAGCGGTCGGCCTTGCCACATGCTTTCAAGGTCACGCCCAGCAAGAGAAGATCGACACACTCAACGCCGCAAGCATCTCGGCTGACAAAAAAAATGTCAGGACTGGGGAACGCATCGTCAGGCCTGCTGAGTTTCTGGGCATCACTAGCGCGGTCGGAACTGGGGATGTAATCAAATATATTCAGACACTGCCGGGAATTTCGACCGGGGCGGAAGGCTCGTCTGCAATCTACGTCCGAGGGGGCAACCTCGGCAGCAACCTCATCACATTGGACGGGGTGCCGATCTACGGAAGCAGTCACCTGCTGGGATTCACATCGGCATATTCACCAGACATCGTGTCAGAGACTTTGTTCCAAGTCGGGGGATTCACCTCCGAGGAAGGCAACCTGACTGCATCGCACATCAGCGTCACGAGCAAGGACGGGGACTTCGACAAGTTCTCCGGGAAGGTGTCCGTCAGCAATTTTCTTCTGGGAGGAAGCGTATCGACCCCATTGATAAAGGACAGACTGTCATTCATTGGCTCGCTCAGAATCAGCCCGATAGGAGCTGAGCTTTCTGCCGTAAAGGGAATAACAGAAGCCCTAGACAGCGTCAGCGGAATCAAGGCTACATCCTACGATGCCTACGGTAAACTGAAATGGAAGATCAACCGCAGGCAAAGTCTTTCGTTCAGCGTCTTCAACAGCCTTGACTCTTACGGCTATAGGTACGGAGCCGACTCCGATGAAAGGATGAGATGGGGCAACCTGATCTCTACACTCGGACACGAATATTCCCCTGACGGCAATCTTTTCCTACGCAGCAGTCTTTCTTACAACAGTTTCACCAACTACCAGGCGATGCGCAAGACCTTGGGAGGTGAGGACAATAGTCTTGGAATGCGCAGCTCGCTAGACGAACTGACCCTACAGTCAATGGCAATTAAAGCCTCAGGAAGCGGAACTTCGCTCCAAGGTGGAATCAAGGCGAGACTGGCCCGTTTCGCTCCTGGATCTTCTAGCGCTTACACGGATGAGCTCATGAAACCGGTCAGTTCTGCAAGCGAGGCAGACATCGTCCGTACACTTCTAGTTACCGCTCATGGACAGATCGAAAAAGGGAAAGAAAACCGCTACCTGATGAGGTTGTCCGGAAGGATTAACATGTTCCGTTCATGGAGACTCCAGGACCACAGCAGCGACAAGACTTATTTCACGCCAGAAGCTAGCCTGCTCGGCAGGGTAAACCTCTCCCAGTGGATGGGAATCGAAGCGACAGTGGACTGGACAGCACAGCATTATCACACGCTTGAGGGCATTCCGCTCGGATGGTCACTGGACATGACCGTACCTTCGGACATCAACCTCGCTCCGGAAAGGGCGCTGCAAGGCTACGCGGGAATATTCATGACTAAAGGGGGCCATCGTCTCACGCTCGGTGGCTACTATAAGACCATGTCGGACCTCATCTTCTTTGCTGACGCGACCCAGATCTTCAGCTCTGCGGCTGCAGGATGGAGGCACGGCATCAAGACCGGCAGCGGACTTTCAAGAGGCATCGAAGCCCTTTATGAATATGATTCAGAACGTTTCCATGGGCGCCTCGCCTACACCCTCTCCAAGACAGACAGGACCTTTGAGGAAGTCAACAATGGTGTCACTTTCCCAGCCAAGTTCGACAGAAGGCACATCCTCAACGTCACCGCTGAATATGTCATCACGAAACAGGAACACCGCGAGTTCGGTGTGAACACTTTCTTCACCTACCAGTCCGGACACTGGGCCACGGTTCCTGAAGGGCAATATTCAGGAAGCCTAATTCACGGAGGCGATGACATCACCATCGATTACTTCACCACAATCCATAACCGCCAGATGCCGGCTTTCATCCGCTGGGACATCGGAGCGTTCCTTCGTTACGGAATTGGTACGAAACACCCAGGCACTCTAAATCTTGGAATATATAATGTCCTCAACCGTCACAACGCTTACAGCATCACCTACGACACCAACGAGCGCGTCTGGAAACAGATGAGTCTTTTCCCGATCATGCCAAGCATCAGTTGGACGATGTCCTTCTAAAAGCGGGCAGTTTCGAAAAGACTGTGACATAGTTAAACTTTACATCGCTCACAGTAGTCTATTTCCAAGCCCCGAAGGGCCTCTAACCTGAATTTTGCACGTTACCAAAATTCAGAACAGAGGCCCTTCGTGGCTTATAAGAGATTATGGAAAATCAACTACTATCCTTTCTCCGAATTATATATCGGGAGGGTCTTCTGGCGGAGCCAGGCAGCGACATCTTGGGAGAGGCGTGGGGAAAGAGTCTGATATACTCTTTCGTTGTAGGCATTCAGCCATTCGATTTCTGAGCGGTCAAGGAGATCCTTAAGCAGAATTGATGTGTCGAAGTGACAGAGGGTCAACGGCTCGAAACGAAGCCAGTGGCCGAAATCGTTCTCCCCGGCATCCACACAAAGGATCAGGTTCTCATGACGGATGCCGAACTTGCCTTCCCGGTATATTCCCGGTTCGTCACTGGTGATCATACCAGGAAGGATCAGCTGGGGGTTGAAGTTCTGACGGATGTCCTGCGGACCTTCGTGGACGCATAGATAGAATCCGACGCCATGGCCGGTTCCGTGGCCGAAATTGCGCTTGGCGTTCCATAGCGGCTCACGAGCCAGGACATCCAACTGGCAACCGGCCGTTCCTTTAGGGAAAACTGCCTTGGAAAGAGCGATATGGCCTTTCAAGACAAGTGTATAGTCCTCCTTCTCCAGTTGCGAGCAAGGTCCAAGCGGAATAGTTCTGGTGATGTCCGTGGTGCCAAACAGGTACTGTCCTCCGGAATCGCAAAGGTAAAGTCCCTCAGCGTAGATCTCAGCCGCCCCCTCCTCCGGTGTGACGTAGTGCGGCAAGGCAGCGTTCGGGCCATAGGCGGAAATCGTCTCGAAACTCTCGCCACGGAAGCCTTCGATCTCCGAGCGGAACTCGTGCAGCTTGAGAGAGGCTTCATATTCATTGATCGCATCGCCAGCCTCGACAGACGTCTGCAACCAATGGAGGAAGCGCTCCATGGCTATGCCGTCCTCAAGGTGCGCCTCCTTCATTCCGGTGATCTCGACATCGTTCTTGACGGATTTGCGCAACCCGACAGGTGAGGTGCCGAAAACGATGGACTGAGGCGAATTGTCCTTCAGAACACTGTACAGACTGTAATTCAAAGTCGTCGGATCAATAAATAGGGTCTCGATGTAACTGCCGTCAACAAGATTTGAAAGAGCAGTCTCCACATCAGAATATTCCTGAATGTTCACTCCGTCCGCGATCAGCTCGTGGAAACTGTCTTCGGTCTCGTCATCCTCATCAGGAGTCGGGCCTTTACGTGCAAACCAAAGCACATTATCATAAGTGACAAGCAGATAAGACATCACTACAGGATTGTAAGCCACATCCTGCCCCCGGACATTCAGCATCCAGGCAATCTCATCCAAAGCCGTGAGAAGAATCGCATCGTAGCCTATTTCCGCCAACCATTTACGCAGCCAACGGATTTTCTGCTCCCTTGACCAACCTACCTGCTCCGGGCCAAGCGTAATGACCGGAGTCTGAGGAATCTCCGGTCGGTCTGTCCAAAAGACTTCCAACATGTCGGGGGCGTTGACAAAGCGGACCTTCTCCCCGACCGCATCCTGAATGTCCTTCACGGAAGAAGCTGTCATGCAAAGCCCGTCAACCGCAACGCAAATCTCTCCAAAATCCGCAAAATGGCCGGCAAGCCATTCTGGGATAAGCACTTGACCGGGAACGCGGGTCTTATGCAACTCCACACCCGCAGCAGGAAGCTGTCTGGAAGCCTGAATAAAATAGCGAGTGTCAGTCCAAAGCCCAGCGTGATCTTCCGTGATGACAAGGTCGCCCTCTCCCGTGTAGCCGGAAAGCCATGCCACCTGATGCCAGCGCGCAGCGGAATATTCACTGTTATGCGGGTCATTTCCCGTCACGATGACGGCATCCCAACCCTTCGAACGCATCATCGCCCGAACCGACTCAATCCTTTCTTTGAATATGCTCATGTCGAATTAAATGAATATGACCGCGATTATTTAAATAACTTGCGTTTGAATAGTCTTACGGCCACAAGAAGCAATTTTTCCACTGGAACGAAAGCCGAAAGCCCTCTTAGGCCTGAATAAAACATGTTAGACGGAGTGAACGCTTCTCTGGCATCAGACAGTGACTCACGCAGAAGGAACCTTCTACGCTCCAAACGCTCCCGCACATCTTTCTGAGCCGACTCAAGCTCATCCATAGTCTTGATTTCTGAGTATCGCATAGCCTATTTGTCTTCGTCAAAAAACAGTTTGATGAACATCGGGACGAACGTGTTGCGGAACAGCCTCTTTCTCAGCAGGATGACAATCGCCAAAATTACAGCGAACACTGCGGCCACAATTCCGGCACCGGCAGCATAACTGCCAATCATCTCCCCTATCCACATCACGCCACCGATGGCCAAAGCCGTCAGGATAACAGACACGATAAAGAGGACAAGAAGCATGTAGAGCAACTTGCCAAGCGTAAGGGAAAGTCCTTTGGCCGTTCTCAATTTAAGGTCATCAATCCTAGCCTCGACGTAATCCACAGTGTTCTTGCCAAGATCCTCTAAAGGTTTAGTGAACTCACTCATCGTCAAACGTTTTCAGATTGTCTTTCGGCATATTCAATGTCTTTCTGAATGGCACTTTCGAGTTTTTCAAGCCGCTCGAAAATCCTCATCCTGACATCCTCTCTCAAATCTTCTGCCTTATCTTTCAACTCAGCCTTCAGTTCCTCGATTTCGGTTTTTGCAGACTCAGCACGATTCTTTATAGAGTCAAGGGTATCTCCGGTGGCCTCTTTCAGTTTCCGACGTGTTTCCTCGCCTTTCTCCGGAGCGAACAACAGTCCAAGGGTCAGCCCGGCAGCAGCCCCAGCGATAAACGCAAATAATGAATTACCTTTCATAACGTTAGATTTTCACAAATATAACAATCCTTTCACAAATCTTACCAACTTATTCATCTGCACATCCTGATGTCAGGATGTTCCTCTCGACAAAACGAACGATGACATGGGTGCAGATTGACACGGAAGACCAAATATATTCATCCTTGCGGTTGCGAAGATGGCCGTCCGGTACCAGTGGACGGTTCCTTCATCACGATTTCTTTCAGATTCCGGGAAAATTCATCGTACTCTTCGGGTGTCATCTGCCGTCTGGAAGATAGAACCACCAACGGATGAGGCTGATAGCCTTCACGATAGGCAGGATGCCTGTGCTGGTAGCCATTATGCCGGAAGCCGCATCTTTCGTAGAACCTTAGTCTGGCTCTTGAGATCTCGTCCACGACAGGATCGATTTCCAGAATTATTGTTTTCGATGTCGAGGCGAGGAACGAGTCAAGCATCTGCGATCCGTAACCCTTACCCCTCAGCGTTGTGTCAATGGCAAGATGCTCTATGTAAATCAGGCTGTCAAACTCCCAATAAGAGATGAATCCGATGAACGTACTTCCCTCCCAATACTCGGCAAGATGGTACTGACTGCAGCCGAAAGCATATTCCTGTTGGTCCTCCGTCCTTTTCTCAAAAATCGGGAAGCTGGTTCCGTACAACCTCCTGAACTCCTCGAATCGCTCGTCACCCGAACTTGTTATCTCGATTCTACGCATAGTGTTGATGTCTTGTGTTGACAAAAATAACAAAAATCGGCTTTCGTTGCCCCACCGGTGTTGCACTTCTATCTTGAATCCAGTTTTTACGGCAACTGAATGGTCTTGAAACGTTGACCGAGGATGTGCCACCGCACCATATATGGTACATTTTACAAACCACGGCCCGTGGCCATGCCCTTGATTGCCCTAAGGCCCTGCCTGTTCGGCTGACCCCACCTTCAAAGCATGGTCAGCCGCACACTATGCCCTACACACTCTTCAAAGTACCTCTTTTCGGCCATGGTCTGTAACTTTGTTTGAAGGTCAGAGATAGCGAGAAAAACTTCTGTCTTGAACGCTTCTTCCAAGAAGGATAGCTATGCCACCAGACTGGGAAGCAGGATAAAAATGAATATTACCGATTCCCACGCGCAAGGTGGTCTGTTTTACACCCGTGAATCGAAAATCTATTTTCTGACTGGGGAGCACTGGACTCCGAGGAGTTTCAGGGCGGAGACGAGTTCGGTGGTGACAGCAACTTTGTACTTGGTGGAATGAAACTCGATCTTGTACTTGGTCTGTGGATCATAAAGGTACATCTTCAGAGGAACGGTCCCCCTATTTGCCTGAATCAGAGAAACGAGATCCTTGCGGAACTTTTCGGTGAGCATCGGAGTGGTGATGCTGATGGAAAATGCGTTCAGCATCGTCTCGTTGACATTGCCAAGAAGCATTATCTTCTTCACTCTGAAAGCGTAAGGAGAAGTCTTGCCTTGGGCGCGCTCCTCAGGCTTAATGAAGTATTTCTCCTCGATGTCACCCTCAATGTAAAGGCTCTCGTGCGGCTTCATGTAATTCATGAACGCTTCATGATCCCGACCGAAAAGTGCCAATTCATAAGCCCCGCTGTAATCCTCAAGTTTGGTTTTTGAATATGGCTTGCCCGTCTTGGTGGTCAAGGTGGAATATTCAGTGACAAGACCGGCAACTGCAACCTTTATCTTCTTTTTGGAAGCCTCGCATTCAGCCACTTGTTTGTTCAGATTAGCAAGCTCGCAATTGGTAAAACTCTCCATCTCAAAGGCATACTTGTCCAGAGGATGCGAGGAGATGTACATTCCGACATATTCCTTTTCCTTCTGGAGCCACTCGAAGTCATCATCAGTGCCTACCATTTCAGGGATTTCTGGCCGTACAGGCTTCATCTCCTCCACCTCGCCAAAGAGCGATGCAGCGGAATTGGCAGCGTCCTGACAATAAAGGGTGGCGTACCTTGCGAGTTCGTCGATGAATAGGTTGCCGCTCCGGCAAGGCAGGAAGAACTGCCTGCGCTGGATGCCGAAGGAATCGAAGCCTCCTGAATACACAAGGCACTCTATCGCCTTCCTTCCCAAGGAATTGCCTAGTCTCTCAACGAAATCGAATATGTCAGCGTAGGTTCCGTTGGCGGTCCTGTCAGCGATAATCGCCTCCGCCACATTGGAACCGAAACTCCTGATTCCTTTCAGTCCGAAACGGATGTTGCCCTCTTTATTTACGGTAAAGTGCGAATATGATTCATTGACATCTGGGTTCAACACCTTGATCTTGTGAGCCTTGCAGTCAGTCAGAATCTTCTTAATCTCCGGCATGTTCGACAGGTTGCAAGAGAGGTTGGCAGCGAAGAACTCGGCTGGATAGTGGCACTTCAACCAGCCGGTCTGATAAGATACCCAAGCGTAGCAGGTTGCGTGGGACTTGTTGAAGGCGTATTGCGCGAACTTCTCCCAGTCCTTCCAAATCTTGTCCAGCATCTTCTCCGGATGGCCGTTTGCCTTTCCGCCCTCCATGAACTTGTCCTTGAGCTCGTTCAGGATGGCGATCTGTTTCTTACCCATCGCCTTACGAAGCTTGTCCGCCTGACCTTTCGTGAATCCGGCCAGTTTCTGGGAAAGAAGCATCACCTGCTCCTGGTAGACCGTGACTCCATAGGTGTCCTTGAGGAACTCCTCCATCTCCGGAAGGTCATATTCAATAGGCTTCAAGCCAAGTTTTCTATCCACGAAGTCAGGGATGTAGTCCATAGGACCCGGCCGGTAGAGGGCGTTCATGGCGATGAGGTCCTCGAAACGCTCCGGGTGCAGCCTCTGGAGCCACGTCTTCATACCCTCGGATTCAAACTGGAAGACGCTGTCCGTGTCACCGTGGCCGTAAAGTTCGTAAGTCGGCTTGTCGTCAATCGGAATCGCCTCGATGTCGATGTCAGTGCCAAAGCGCAGCTTGATGTTGTCAAGGCACTTATGTATAATGGACAGGGTGTTGAGCCCCAAGAAGTCCATCTTGAGCATTCCGACCTCCTCGATGTAGTGGCCGTCGTACTGCGAAGTCCAGACATATTGCCCGGACTCCTTGTCCATCGAAAGGCA
>CAKUSF010000056.1 GCA_934678915.1 uncultured Bacteroidales bacterium | reverse complement strand
CACACCAGTTGGGAGAGTAGGTCGCTGCCGTTCTTCGGGGAGTCCGATTGTCGAAAGACAGTCGGACTCCTTTTTTTTGTGTTGTATCAACACCAACCCCTCGCTTGTTTGCTCTTTCCTCAATCTTACCACTTCCACTTCCACTTCCACTTCCACTTCCACTTCCACTTCCACTTCCTCTTCCTCTTACTCTTACCATTAACCTCATTCTTATCCTTACTTTATCGTTATTCTCACTCCTTACCCTTGCAGGTTGCTTCGACAAGCTCAGCGACCTACAGGCCATTTTTATTTGCCCTACACTCTTCAGATGCGTTTTCCACGCTTTTTGTCGTCCAAAGTCCCCTCGCAGCTACTTTGAACGACGAAATGCCCTTTTTTGTTGCTGATTCTCTACTTGGGCCCTAATCAAGCATCATTCCTGACCTTTTGTGCACCGTTGTAAGAAGGTTATGGCGGCCCTTTACCCGGCTAGGGCGCGCGAAGCGCGTAGGCCGCCATAACC
Organism: uncultured Bacteroidales bacterium; assembly: GCA_934678915.1. Classification (GTDB taxonomy): domain Bacteria; phylum Bacteroidota; class Bacteroidia; order Bacteroidales; family UBA932; genus Cryptobacteroides. The sequence goes on along the minus strand of CAKUSF010000056.1, from coordinate 12,192 downwards.
TTCTTGCTTCGGCAAAGCTCAAGGCTAAGTACCAACAGAAAGACGCGTTCTTGCTCTCTAGCAGGAACGCGTCTGAAATCTATCGTTGAAGCCTTACTTTCATCTTTACCTTCATGTGCGGATCCTTATAGCGTATCGTTACAATCGAGCCGGGCGATGATGTGGAGTCCGTGACCTCCCACAAGTGGGGAGACGGGCGTAGAATCATCGGGATAAACTCCTCCTTGTGTGCTTTTCTGTAGGCCTTAGTCTTGGAATAGTTCCAATCGGAGACCTTGACGACCTCAGGGGCTACCCGCTCACTCTTTGAGGCTTCCTGCCATTTGCAGGAACCAGCAGCACGGTACTCAACACGACCATCCTCACTTCCTCCGAATATGTTGACCGCGACAAGGTTCGAGACACTGTCAACCATTGTCGCTGAGGCTCTTTCAACACGAAGAACCAGTTTGTAGTCAAGTCTGTAGTCTTTGCCCTTGAAGTCTGCGATGAAATACCCTCTCGGTGAACCGCACCTCATCAGCGCGTAGGGAAGTCCGTTCTTGTCCTTAACCCCTCTCCACCAACTCCCACATGCAGCACCGCAGATGTTCTCCTCTATCCCGGATTCTAATTGGTGACGTCTCACTGTGTGAGTGTGACCGCAGAACACGGTGGTCTTACCTGCCACCGGAGCGAGGATATTCATAAGACTGTCGCGCCCTGTCATTTCTGACACGGGAATATGCGTGGCCAGAACAAGGCGTTTGACCTTGGAGGACTCTCTGACAAGCGAGTCAAGCCATGATTTCTGGCCTTCGCTAAGTCCTCCCTCATAGTCCCTGAGGCCTTTCGTGCGGACATTGTTCATCAGTATGAAGTGTACTCCTTTGACAACAAATGAGGTGTCAACATAGCCAATCTTTGCCCTCCAGGTCTTGAGGCCGCGAGGCACACCTGGCTCGACATCCCGGTCATGGTTGCCTGGAATAGCAAACCAAGGAACTCTCAGGGAGTCAAGGCTTGCGATGGAAGGATCCAGAAGACTGACGTCATCGTTGACGATGTCTCCCAAGACGATCACCAAGTCAAGATCCTTTCTGGAACGAAGCTCTTTGAATATGCTCCTTTGGTTATAAACGACCTGCCCGCTTCCATCAGCCTGGGGATCACCGACAAAGGCGACTCTGAGCGCGCATTGAAGCAATAGGGCGATGGAAGCGAGCAGTTTCATAATCTATGAATATGCTTGTGTCTATTCAGGAAGGATGTCGGCCTCAAGGCCAACTTTGTAAACCTCAATCTTGCTGACTTTATCTTCTGTCGTTGTCGTGTAGGCTATGTAACCATTTCCGTCAGCATCGAAAGCTATACGATATTTCCCAGCAGCAGCGATAGCTCCTGGTGTTTCCGCGACCGTATAGTTCTCCCACTGAAGGTTGCTGTTCATGAATTTGAAGTAGGTGTTGTTATCTTTGTCGGAAATGGCGACTACCATCAATCCATCTTGTGATACTGAGAACGCGGCATCCTCGGTAATTCCACCATTTGCAGCGATGTTAACGGTGATTCCCTCACCGTATTCGCTGAAAGTCTTAGCTTGAGTGTCAACCTTGTAAACCTGCATTTTGTTAGCAGAATAGTCGGCTGCGAACACATAGATGGACTCTCCATCGGAGGCGATTGAGATGTTGCCAGGAATTCCATATTCCGAAGAACCTGGTTTGTAATCATAAACTACAGGCGTCAGAGAACATTGGTCTCCTACTTCATAAAGGCAATAGCCCCATCTATTGAATGTAGCAAGCATGTATGTCTTTCCGTTTAGTTCAGTGTAAGCCGAAGCATAGAACATTCCTTCACCGCTTGCTGGTTCACCGTATTTTGGCGCGATTCCACTAGAAGCAGCGACTTTCTCAACCCATTCAGAACCATTGAAATATTCAGCTACAATAGTACGATAACTATCTGTTTTCTTTGTATTGCCTGTAAAGAAGAATGCAGGGTAGCCGTTGCTTTGAATATATAGCGGAGCGTCATAAGTTGAGCTTGCATTGACGGAGTTGACACTTGCTTTCCCTACTACTTCCCATGAAGAGCCAAATTTCCATATTGTGTTTCTGCTGGAAGCTTCACCACCATAGTATTTCAAATATGCTGTTCCATCTTCCGAAAATGCAAGTGTAGGATCTTTAGCGTCTTTTGAGTCTGGATTAGGAGTGATGTATGACTCTCCTACGTATGAGAAAGATGTCCCATCGAATTTTTGTACCGCTACTCTGTCTATTTTGTCTTCCTCAATCTCTTTTGAGTAAGCTATCCATGGCTTCCCATCTTTTGGATTAATCGCAAGAGCTATGTTGCCAAAAATCTTTGTCCCATCAGTGATGGTGCCGACCTTGGTGACAACATATTCAAGCACCTTGCCGACCTTTAGGATGTAGCTGGCGGTAGTCTTGGCCACCTCATCGGTCACAGTGATGTCGATAGGGAAGCTGGTGTCAACCTTGATTTTGCCATTAGAGGTTTCTTTGCCGTTTACCTTCACAACATCGTTCAGACCGGCCTCTACAGTGAGGGTCAGTTCCTGCTTGAATGCAGCGGAAGGAACACGAACGACCATCTCGGAGGCGATGGCCTCAGGGGTGACGTCCGCTGTCAGAACGCTGTTGTCTGCCTTTAGGAATGAGACTGATTTAAGCTCAGCTGCTCCATCGTTCTCCTTTACGGAAAGAGTGTAGGCAACATTGAGTTCTGAAACCTCATCGGTGACGGAAAGTTTGGCTCCGTCTGTGATGCTTATTGAAGTGACACCGCTGGTGACAACAGTGGCACCGGCCTTGACAACATCATCATCGGTGACAGTGAATGTCGGGATGAAACTGCTTCCGGAACCTTCCGGCAGCACGAGGCTGATGGTCTTGGCCTGCTCGTCGATGACACCATCGACATTGGAGCTAAGATTCGAGTTAAATGATGACTGAAGCGAGAAGGATGTGATCTGAGCCACTCCGTCCGCCTTCGGGTCGTTGTTGCAGGAAACTGTTCCGGCAACGAGGGTCAGCGTGATGCTGACAAACGCCAAGATTCGTTTCATAATACTGATAATTAATGATTAATGTAATAACTAACTAAATTTTCGTAAACACAAAAGCCTGTCCTTTGTGCGAAGGACCCGGATAGCCTAATTCCATCCCATCCACGCTGCTTCCTGTAAGCTGGATTGTCAAAGTGTTGTCTTTGGATGAATCCGGAGCGTCCGTCTTGAGCCACATGATGCGGACAGGAAGGGAGTATGTTCCGGGGGTGAATGTCAGCGGGCTGGCTGTCGAAGGCTGGATCTTGTAGTCAGTGCCTTCTTTCAGGCCATTGCCTGCGATCACCTCGTACTCTACTGTGACAGGTTCGGAGAAGTATGTCTCGCTTACGCTGATTGAGACTTTCAGTTCGGTTAGCACACTCTCAACACCTTTGCCGAACTTGCTGTCTATCGTGGCGGTCGAACCTCCCGCATTGTCAAAGATGTAGGCGAACGGGGTGTCGAAATAGACATCCTCATGCCAGTCGCAGCCGCAGCACAATAGTGCGGCAATGAATATTCCTAAAAACTTTTTCATCATTCTCCGATTGTTTTTCTTCCGGTGTAGCCATCGTTCTGTACCATGTAGTCGTTGGCCTGAAGCTCAAGCTGGCAGATCGGCAGGACGTAATGGATGTCGGGCCAAGTCAGTGATTTTGTTTTGGATGTTGTGCTTTGAGGACGGGTAATGTTTTCCATTCTCCTCTTGATGTCGAAGAAACGATGTCCCTCGAAACAGAGCTCCTTCGACCTTTCCTCCTGGATGATGGAGTCAAGGTCTGAAGCAGAAGTCCAGTTCAGAGAGATCTTGTCAGGAGTCGTGCCCAAGGCTCTGGCCCGGAGAGCCTTGATGTCTTCGGCAGCTGCTGATAAATCGTTTGATGCACCTTTGCACAGAGCCTCGGCATGGATGAGATACATTTCAGAGACACGCAGCACGAAGAAATCCGAGCGTCTGTTCTTCTCGTCCGAGACACCGGCTTTTATTGGAAGATATTTGCAGACAGTTGTATATTCCTTGCCCTCGTACTGCTCTCCGTCCTCTTTCTCTCCGATGAAGGTGAACAGAGTCTTGCGCACGTCGGAGCCCTCGAACTTGGCGATGAACTCTGGGGCTGGCTGAAGCTTCTGGTTGCCAGTAGGGTTGTACAGAGCCCTCATGCCGGTACCGTTGTCGTAGGTGTTCAGACGGAATATTCCCTCTCCTGGATTTTCCTGGGCCTTGCGGAACATTCCGACATATTCATCATGCTTCGCGAGGGGAACTTTTGCCATCACGATTGATGAATATTTCGCTGCGTTCGCATAGTCTCCCATGTAGAGGTAAACCCTTGCAAGCAGGGCCTCGCATGCCAGTCCGGAGATGTAGGTAGGGTCTTTCATGTCATCGTTGCCGAAGCATTCCAGCGAGGAGTTGAGATCCTTAATGATCCTTTCGTAGCATTCCTTTATCGTATGGCGTGAAAGCTTGTCTTCGAATCCTGGAATGTAATCAATGGCGACAACTCCAAGATGAGATGCGTCATCCGTGTAGCCGTAAGGCATAGCATAGCAGTTGCAAAGGTCGAAGATTGCTAGCGCGCGTGCGAAATAGGCATAGCCGAAATGTTTTTTTATCTCGGCTTCATGTTCGGGAAACTTTTCGAGAAGTTTCTGTCCGTAGTATAGGATGTTGTTGGCATTTGTTGCAATTGCATAGCCACTCTTCCAGATCGTGTAAGGAAATCCTCCGTTGTCCTCGGCATAGTAGTCGAAGTCGTAGAGCCTTAGCAATGCCTCGTCACAGTTCACTCTTGAGGCGGTCTGTGTGTCACCGCCAATGTCACCGAAACGCAGGTATGAGCCATCGTAGAAATCCAGAATGGTCTTGTGGAGCCCCACTCCTGCGGCTTTCATCCCGTCGATGTCCGAAAAGAAGCTCTCTATTGTGCTTTTTCCGAGATTATCGACGTTTAGGAATCCGGAGCATGAGGCAAGAGCCAGCGAGGCCGACACTGATAATGACAGAAGAATATTCTTTATTGTGCTCATTTCATTCTAAAAATTAAGTGAAAGCTGTCCTGACACGGAGCGGGTAACGCCCATTGAGTAGGTGATGGTCTTGTAGCTGTTCCTTGACTTGCTTTGTCCCGGACACCAGAGGTAAAGATTGTCCCCCATCAGCGAGAACGATGCTCCGGATAGGCGAGCCTTGCGGCACAATGATTTAGGGAACGTGTAAGTCAAGGTCACGTTCTTGAGCTGGACATTGGTCTTGCTGTAGAGGAACCGTGTCGAACTCATGGTGGACATATTAGAACTGTTGTAGACGTACTTAGGGTTCTTGGAGATATCTCCTGGCTTCCTCCAATGGTCAAGGTCTTCAACAACGGTGTTGAACCCGATGATGTCGTGTCCGTCATCCTGCGTGTAGGACGTGAGTGTCCATCCTCCGATAGAGTAAGTCATCATCACCCTGGCGCTGAAAGGGCCAAAAGAGAATGTGTTGGAAAAACCACCGCTGAGATCAGGCTCTTTGCTGTACTCCGGTAGAAGGACTCTGTTGTCGTATGAGAAATTGAATGTAAGATCACCATCGACTGTGTACCACATAGGGTTGCCTGTGGCTGGATCGACACCGGCCCATCTGCTGAGCCACCAGTCGCTTTTGCTAGCTCCAACCATCCAGACACTGTCAAAGAAACCTGTGTGCATGTCCTTGTAGAGTTCCCTTATGACATTCCTGTTGAGAGATCCGTTGAAATCCATGTTCCACTTGAACTTTGGATTATCAAACAACCTGGTTGACAACGTGAATTCTAGCCCTTGGTTTTCGATTGCCCCGACATTTCTGGTCACGGTGGCATCTGTGATGATTGATGAGACCCGGCCGCTGTAGAGAAGTCCTGTCGTGTACTTGTCGTAGGCCTCGACCTCAAGATCCACCCTTCCATTGAGGAACCCCAAATTGATTCCTGCATTGAGTATGTAGGTGTTCTCCCAACTCAGACCAGGATTAGGAGCGGAACTCTGGGTGGCACCCATGATTCCTCCATAGTAATCTCCTGAATTGTAGGAATATGACCCATAGGCGGCACTGGTGTCAACCCTTGAGTTGCCGCTGTTTCCGAATGAAGCCTTGATCTTGAGTTTGTCCATCCAAAGAATATTGTACCATTTCTCATTGTGGGCGTTCCATGACAGTCCGACAGAGGAGAAATCACCCCATCTGGAATATGTACTGAAGGATGAATATCCTTGACGCCGCCATGACGCGGAAACGTAGTACCTGTTGTCGTAAGAATATGTCGCCTGAGCCATGTATGACAGTGATCTGCTGTTGCTTGCGCTTGACGCTCCCTTGCGGGTGCTCTCCTGGGCGTAGTAGATTTCCTTTATGTTGTCGTTGGCGAAGCCGGCTCCAGTGGCGTAAAGGCTGCGGTTCTCCTTGTTGACCAATTCGATTCCAGCCAAGGCTCCGACAGAGTGTTTCCCGAACCTGCGGTTGAAGTTGAGACGGTCGATGTTGTTCCATGTGAACGCGTAGGCCGCGGATCTTCTGGAGTAGCCGTCCTGCTCGGAACTCTCAGTGATGCCATCAAGCGTGTGTTTGGAGTAGTAGAGCATCTCCAGACCGGAGAGAATGTTCGCTCCACCTTGAACCGTAGCTGTCAGTCCGTCCAGTATCTCGTATTTGAGGGTAAGGTCTCCGTCTCCGGCTATCGTTCTCTGAGTGTTGTCGTTGTACTTTCTGTCTGCCACGGAACTGTAGACGAATTTGTACATTTGAGGAGTGTACTTGTTGACATCACGACTGTAGTAATTGTAAAGCCTCGGAGTGGATCCGTCCTCATCGTAAGGTGAAAAAATTGGGATGACTTTCAATTCGTTCCTCGAAACGGAAAGGATGTCGTTCACATTGTATGAAAGTGAAAGGTTGACATCGGCCGAAAGCCTCTTTCCTAATTTGTACGAGCTTCTGTTCCTAACAGAGAACCGCTGCTGTTCATTTCCTTTGACAACGGTTTTCTCGTTGTAGTAGCTAAGGGAGAGATAATGCTTGGCTTTGGCTCCTCCACTGCTGACAGAGACATTGTACTGTGCGTTTGAGCCAGTCCCGAAATACACATCGTACCAGTTTGTGCTTGTCGTTGAGTAGGAATTGTGCTCGTTGTCTTGATAAGGGAAATTGTCCATTGAGTAACCAGCATTGGTCCAGGCCTCCTCTGCAAGCGCCCACCACTGCTCTGTAGAGCAGAGCCTGAGGAGTGTGGAGCGGTCAACCTGAGACACACCGTACCTTACAGAGGCGTTCACGCGTAGTTTTGAGTCTCCATCTCCGGATTTTGTCGTAACCAGAATGACACCGTTGGCTCCATCAGCTCCATAAAGAGCGGTGGTCGCAGCGTCTTTAAGGACAGTCATGGATTCGATGTCATCTGGGTTGATGAAAGACAAAGGACTGACATTATAGCTCATTCCGGAAAGGGTGGAGGAAGTCCTTGTGCCGGTGTAGACTGGAACACCGTCTATGATCCACAAAGGCTCGGAACTGGCACTCAGGGACGCATCTCCCCGGACACGGATTCTATACTGAGAGCGACCTCCGGTAGAGCCATCCTTCTCTTCGATTGTCAGTCCTGGAACCATTCCGTCAAGCAGGTTGTCAATGCGAGCTGCGGGAAGTTTCTCAAGTTTTTTGGAATCAACCTGAAAGGCCGATCCAGTCATGTCCGAACGTTTCTGCGCCAGACCGTAGCCAGCAACGATGACGACCTCGTCAAGGATGTTGCCATCGGTGGACATCACGACATCCACCACGGAGCGTTTTCCAACTTTGACTTCGGAGGGCTTCATGCCAAGATAGGAGAACTCCAGTTCGGTGTCCTCGGTGAGTCCCGGAACCGAGATTGTGTAGCGACCGTCAAGATCCGTCAGCGCATAGACTTTCTTCGACTGGCCTTTGACGGTCACTGTGGCTCCCGGTAAAGGATTGCCGGCATCGTCCTTGACGACACCGGAGACCTTTTTCGGACTCTGACCGTAGAGGGCGATTCCACAAAGGAGAATCAACAGAAATGTAGCGATACGTTTCATATTATAATTACCCTAAATGCTTGTTATAAAACAACTTGTCGCACTATTTGATGTAGTGCGACAAGTTCTAGGTTTTATTTTTCGAAGCCGTGAAGTTAGACAAAAAATCCAAAATCACAAACTTTCTGGCGATGAAACGTTGTGCAAAACGATTAATGTGAACGAGTTACTATCTGTTTTTGTAGGCCTCAAGGGCTTTTTCAAGGACGATGAGCGAACGAGACAGATCTTCTTTCTTAAGAACGTAGGCCATGCGGACTTGGTTCTTGCCAAGGCCCGGAGTGCTGTAGAAACCAGCAGCCGGTGCCATCATCACGGTCTCTCCGCTAAATCCTTCCGGTGTGCCTGAGTCTTTATAGGAGAAGTCTGTGAGACACCATGAACAGAAATCTTCTGCATTCTCGACAGGGAGAGAGGCGACGGTGTAGAATGCACCGTTAGGCATCGGTGAGTACACGCCAGGAATCTTGTTCAGACCAGCAATGAAGAAGTCACGACGCGCAAGGTACTCGTCAAAACATGCTTTTGAATATTCCTCCGTGCCTTCAATGGATGCTTCGGCAACAATCTGTCCGAGAAGTGGCGGGCTGAGTCTTGCCTGGCAGAATTTTAGAATCGCTTTCATCGCTTCAGCGTTGTGGCTGACGATCATGCCGATTCGGGTTCCGCATTCTGAATATCTCTTTGAAACTGAGTCAATCACGATGACGTTGTCCTCGATGCCTTCAAGATTCAGAGCTGAAAGGTAAGGTGCGTCAGTGTAGCGGAACTCTCTGTAAACTTCGTCAGCGAACAGGTATAGGTCATGGTCACGGACAATGTCACGCAGTCTGTAGAGTTCTTCTTCTGAGTAAAGATAGCCGGTAGGATTGTTAGGGTTGCAGATGAGAATAGCCTTAGTCTTCTCGGTGATGGCCTTCTCAAAATCTTCCACTGAAGGCAGTGCAAATCCGTCCTCAATCTTCGATGTGACAGTCTTTACCGTCACTCCTGCCGTGACTGCAAATGAAATGTAGTTCGCATACCCAGGTTCTGTCATTATTATCTCATCTCCAGGGTTCAAGCAAGCCATAAAGGTAAGAAGAAGGGCTTCGGAACCACCCGTGGTGACTATTATTTCGTTATCATTGACATGGATTCCAAAGCGGCTGTAATAACCTACCAGCTTGCCCCTTAGTGATTTCAATCCTTGGCTTGGGCTATACTCAAGCGTTGTCCTTGTGATGGTCTTCAGAGAATCCAACGCTTTCTGAGGTGTCGGAAGGTCAGGCTGTCCGATGTTCAAGTGATAGACTTTGACCCCACGTCCTTTGGCAGCGTCAGAGAACGGGGTTAGTTTTCTGATTGGAGAAGCGGGAATCTTTTCCCCGCGTAATGAAATCTTGGGCATATTAATTATGTTGTTAATATCCCCAAATTTAAGAAAAATGTCGTTATCTTAGCGGAAATTATTAAAATAATTGTTATGCCGACCCGAATACTCGTTGTTGACGATGAAGAGGACATCTGTACTATCCTCAAATTCAACCTGACTAAGGAAGGTTATGAAGTGTTGTCCGCCAACTCATCCGAAGAGGCTTTGGAACTTAATCCTGCATCCTTTGATCTGCTGCTCCTTGACGTGATGATGGGTGGAATGTCGGGGTTCGATTTGGCACGTCGGCTTAAATCTGAGCATGACACTGAGAGGATTCCTGTGATTTTCATAACAGCACGCGACACAGAAGACGATGCCGTGGAAGGACTTGACCTTGGGGCGGATGACTACATTTCCAAGCCTTTTTCAATTCGGGAGGTCTTGTCCCGCGTGAAAGCAGTCCTGAGACGAACTGCTTCCACTAGACAGGTTCCAGAGGATATTGTCATAGACGATGACAAGAAAGTAGTGATGGTTGGTGGAAAGGAGGCATCCTTGACCAGAATTGAATATGAGATATTCAAGTTGCTGTTTAACAATAAGGGAAAGGTCTTTTCGAGGGAGGATATTCTTTCGACAGTGTGGCCGGACGATGTGATTGTCACGGACCGGACGGTGGATGTGAACATTACCCGTCTTCGCAAAAAAATCGGGGAATATGGTGACAGAATCATCTCTCGTCACGGGTTTGGCTATCTTTATGAGGAAAAATGATGGTGCTCTTGTCAATAGTCATTGTCTTGTTGGTTCTCGCGTTGATCACTTTGAGAGGGCGGTATGTTCATCTTAAAAAGTCGATCGAGAAGGGTAAAGTGAGCATGAATGACAGGCTTAGGGATAGCGAGGAGGACAAGGCTCGACTGAAAAGGCAGCTTACTCAGAATGTAGCCCATGAGTTAAAGACCCCTGTCAGCAGCATTCAGGGCTATCTTGAGACCATTGTGTCCAATCCGGACATGGACGAAGGCACAAAGGCTCAGTTTATCAATAGTTGCTATGCCCAAAGCCGTCGTCTTTCAAGCCTTTTGGCGGACATCTCGACATTGAACAAGCTAGATGACGCCCCGCAGGGCTATGAGTTTGAGAGAGTGAATATTCCTGAACTCCTTCAGTCCATCCGAAGGGATGTGTCCATGCAGATGGAAAACAACCACGTGACGTTCCGTGCTTTGATTGAACCTGGAGTGGAAGTGAACGGAAACCCTTCGCTGCTATATTCTATATTCAGAAACCTTACTGACAATTCCATTGCTTATGGTGGCGATGGGGTGACAATCACGGTACAGCTTCTGTCTGAGGACGAGTCTTTCTACAAGTTTAGTTTTTCGGACAATGGACCGGGTGTCTCACCTGAGCATATTCCTCACCTTTTTGAGAGATTCTATCGCATTGACAAAGGACGCTCGCGCAAGATGGGAGGCACGGGACTTGGACTAGCGATAGTCAAGAACGCTGTTTTGCTTCATCGCGGTACCATTTCTGTCAGATGTGGAGTCGCAGGTGGCCTGGAGTTTATCTTCACTCTGCCTAAAGTTGATTAAGTGACTATAGCTTCTCATAGTTTTGTTAGAATAAGAAATAATGCTTAACTTGCATAGGTTATGCAACCTATGCGTTTAAATTTGATTATAATAACAGGCGAATGCCGCTTAAACCCGATTTTATGAAAAGATTACTTGTTACCCTCGCTGCCTGTGCAATGATGGCGGTGGTTGTTTCGTGTGAGTATGACTCCCCGGACATCAGATTTCAGCAGACAACTGTGGTGAATAACGACTACAGTGAACTCGTGAAAGCTCTAAATGACCAGACTACGACTCTCTCTGAAAAGATGAAACTACTTGAGGAGGCCATGACGAGCCAGACGTTGACTCTTTCTGAGAAGATCGGGCTCATTGATGAGGCTCTGAAGAATCAGACGATGACCTTTTCCCAGAAAATGGAACTTTTGACCAAGGCTTATGAGAATGGTGTTCTTAAGTATGAGGAGATGGCCGACAAGCTCATCAATGCGATCAATTCTATGAATATGAGCGTGTCTGAAAAAATCGATGCTGTCAAGGCCGCGATAGAAGCTCAGACATCTGATCTCAACGCAAAACTTATCCTTTTGGAGAAGGCTCTTGCGTTAATAGAAAATGGTTTAGGAGAGGCTATCGACAAGAATGAGACAGCTCTCGGTCTCATGAAGACTGCGATTGAGTCATTGACAGGTTCGCTCGAGGAGAAACTCACAGCGATAGAGTCAGCCATCAAGAGCCAGACAGTGGAACTGAGTGCCAAACTGGTGCTTATTGAGGCCGCTGTAAAGAGTGGTTTGGCTGACAATGCGGCTGCGATAGGGCTGGTGAAAGATGCTGTTACTTCATTGGAAGGAACTGTAGAAGAGAAACTCACAGCGATAGAGTCAGCCATCAAGAGCCAGACAACGGAACTTAGTACTAAACTTGCTCTTATTGAAGGGGCGGTTAATTCAGGCCTTGTCGGAGAGGACAGCACTCTCGGTCTTGTGAAGAAGGTGATTGATGCTTTGAACTCGGCAGCTGGGACGGCCAATGAGAAACTGGAGGCTATCAAGAATGCGATCGACTCGCCTACTTCAGGACTTAACGTGAAACTGGAGGCTATAGAAGAGGCTTTG
>CAKUSF010000055.1 GCA_934678915.1 uncultured Bacteroidales bacterium | reverse complement strand
TCCTCGGAGTAATATTCAAAGTTCCTTCCGCACAGCGGATTGCGCTGGATGTTGATGCCAGGGGCAAGAAGAACGTCAATGCCATATTCAAGAACCTCATTGCCGATGGCCTCTCCGACATCCTCGACAAGCGAAGGATTCCATGTGGAGGCGAGGGAAGTTCCGATAGGGAATTTGGTGCAGGGACGGTCGTCAATCCTGACACCAGCCGGGCCGTCAGCTAGCACAATGGCCGGTATTCCGAGCCTTTCTATCGGGTGGGTCGTTCCGGCTGCACCTTTCACATAGAGAGTTGTGTAGCCAACGCCAGTGAAAGCCTTGGCACCGCTGCCGACCAGTAGGGCAGCCTTCTCTTCAGTCGTCAACTCGTTGACAATCTGAGAAATGTTGTCACCGTTCAGCTTCAGTGGCGAACCAGCGAGCAGAACGGTGACCAAAAGTGAACCTATCATCATGGGTTATGACCTGTCCATCATTGTGAATATCCTTCCGCGAACCTCCTCGATGGTTCCTGTGCCATCGATCTCCTCGTACTTTCCGGCCTTCTTGTAGTACTCTACAAGCGGTTCGGTCTTCTCGTGGTAGGTCTTGATGCGGTTGTTGATCGTCTCGTCCTTCGCATCATCCGCGCGGCCTTCGATGGCGGCCCTGTGTTTGATGCGCTCTTTGATCATTGTGTCAGGGATCATGATGGAGACAACTGAGGTGACAGCCTCACCGTTCTTGGCGAGCATCTTGTCAAGTGCCTCGGCCTGTGCGATTGTGCGAGGGAATCCGTCAAGAAGGAAGCCGGACACTCCGGTGACAGTCTTGAACTTGTTCTCGATCATGCCTTCGACAACCTCGTCCGGAACGAGTTCACCGGCATCGATCAAAGCCTTGGCCTTGAGTCCGAGCTCTGTGCCCTTGGCGATCTCACCGCGGAGAAGTTCTCCAGTGGAGATGTGGCAGAGATTGTACTTTTCAACCATAGCAGAGGCCTGGGTGCCTTTCCCAGCACCCGGAGGGCCAAATAGAATAAAATATTTCATATCTGTGTCCAATACATAAATGTCTTTGAGATTTCTTCCAAGCTCGTTGTAGTCAAGACCGAATCCGACGATAAAGTCATCAGGAATCTCCATTGCCACATAGTCGAGCTTCACATCCTTTGTGTAGGATGCCGGCTTGAGGAGCATCGTGCAGATCTTGGTCTCGGCTGCCCCCTTCTCCTTAAGAATCTCCTTAAGCTCCACGATGGTGTTCCCGCTGTCCACGATGTCCTCCACAACGATGACGCGCTTGCCTTCAATGCTTCTTGTCAGTCCCATCGTCTCCCTGACCTTTCCGGTCGTGTGCGTCCCGTTGTAGGATGAAAGCTTGATGCAGATAAGCTCACAGTTGAAAGAGAGCCTCTTCATCAGTTCGGAAGTGAACATCAGGGATCCGTTCAAGACACAAAGGAGTACAGGGCAATCTGTACACCCATTGAAGTCATGGTTAATCTTCTCGGCCACATTGTCGATGGCTTTCTCAAGCCGCTCGTTGGAAATGAAAGGCTTGAAGGACTTGTCAAATAGTCTGACGTTGCTCATTGCGGTTCGTTGTTTTTTGTAAAGAACAAAATTAGGCATTATTCCTTAAATAAACAGAAAAATCAAGCCTATGTTTTATTTTTCTTTTCGTTTTTTACGTTTATTAACCGTAACTTGCCGGCCTGAACCTGAACGAAAATGGGGATGCGTCCCCTCGAACATAAATATCACTGGTCATGAATATTTTGAAAAACTTCATTGCCGTGCTGCTAGCACTGACGACTCTTTCTCTGAATATGACCGCTCAGTCCGATGAGCGTATGATGGCAATGCTCTATCTGTGCGGAGTTGATTCCGAGGAGGAACTGGACGAGCAGGAGGTGGAACGGTTCACCGCTCTGGCATCCCGTCCGTTGGAGATCAATCTCGCTTCGAGAAGCCGGATGGTCTCAAGTGGACTCATGAGCCAGTATCAGGTGGCGAGTCTGATTGACTATCGCTCCCGGAACGGTGATGTGCTTTCCGTCTCCGAGCTCTCAGCCGTTGACGGTTTCGGAGAGGATTTCGCCAATGCTCTCAAGCCTTTCATCTCTTTTGCCTCCAACTCTTTACCCGGACAGATCATGTCAGATTCGAAACAGTTATCACATGAGGCTCTTGTCCGTTCAGCTGTCAAAGGAGAAGCTTTCAACTATGGAGTAAAGTACAGAATGAATTACGGTGAGACGCTCGAAATTTCCTCAGCAGCCAGGACGAAATATTCAGACAAGGAACAATTTCCTCCGTCCGCATGGTCTATGAATATGACATATTACGGAAAAAGGCGTTTGGGCAAGGTCGTCTTCGGTGACTTCAACGCGCGCTTCGGCCAAGGGCTGGCTCTGTGGAGCGGAATGTCCATGTCTGGGTTATCCACCTCATCCTCGTTCAGCAGACGTCCTTCAGGTTTGTCGCCTTCCGGCTCATGGTCCGGAATAGGAAGCCATAGGGGAGTGGCGGCTGATTTCACGACAGGACGCGTGGTTTTCTCCACGTTTGTCTCCTTTCCAGGATTGCGCTCATGGTGCGAGAGCGGCAAACCCGCAGAAATATCCTTGATGGCGGGGGCAAACGCCACTCGCTATTCCCGCAACGGGCAATTCTCTCTTACGGGTTACTTCCAAACAGAACCAATGAATATGTCAGCCAAACCTAAGACCGGGAAGTTGTCCGGAGATTTCCGCTACTCGTGGCGTGGAGTGGATTACTCCGGAGAGGTTGCATGGGATTTTGGTGGACAATGCCTTGGAGCCATCCTTGGAATAGTGATTCCTTTGGGAGGAGAATGGAAGCTCTCATCAGTTGTGCACAGTTATCCATCGAAGTTTTCTTCTGATTACACTGGAGGAATCCATAGCTGGACAAAGACTTCTGATGAGCATGGCATCGCCTTGGGGCTGGAGAAAGCAGGGGCTTATCTCACGGCAGACTTTGCTGTCAAAGATAAGGTTCGGTCCCAGAGGCAGTTACGGGTTCTGTTTAAACTACCGCTCCAGCTGACAAACACCTCTGTCCTGTCAGTGAAGATTATCGAACGGATCCGCCCATACGAGGAAATCCTAAAATACCGGACGGGGGCAAGGTGTGATCTAGACTGGTCCAGTTCCGGGCTGTCAGCGCGTTACGGTCCGTCAGACAAGCCCGCATGGAAGCTCAGGGGTAGGATTGAGGGGCTTCTGTGCCGTTCGCTGGCGGGCCTAACCTATCTTGAAACTGGGCGCAAAACGGAGCGGTTCAGCGCCTATCTTCGAGGCACCATATTCATTGTTGATAATTGGGATGACCGAATATATTCCTACGAACGGGACGCTCCGGGTAATTTCACGGTCCCTGCCTATTACGGGCGTGGTTGGAGTCTGTCAGCTGTGTCAGGGTGCAAGTTCCGGTTTGGCGGAAGAAATGTTTTGAAACTGTATTTCAGAGCATCAACAGTTGTATATTCATTCATGAAAGAGCCTAAACCATCGGCTTCGGAGGGAAAGATTCAGGCCGTGATGACGTTTTGACAGCTATTTAGGGATTCTGATTTTCATTCCAGGCTTGATGTTCTCACCTATTCCGTTGAATTTCATGATCTTTTCAGCGGTCATGCCTGGGAACTGCTTGGCGATGCTGTAGAGAGAGTCACCCGCTTTTACGGTGTAGTCGGTGTAGTTCAGCTGGCTGGAGGCCGATTTGACGGCCGATGCGGTCGGAGCTCCGCCACCTTTGTAGATGCGGATCTTCTGCCCGATGCTGAGGTTTGTGCTCCTGAGGTGATTCCACTTCTTGAGCTGATTCACGGTGACATGATACTTAGCCGCAATCTTTCCCAGCGTATCTCCCTTCTTGACCTTATAAGTGATTGTACCTCCTGAATATGTCTCACCGGAAGAACGCTTCGAGTCATCCAGCAGGGTCTGTGGGTTGAGATATTCAGAAGCCTTGTAGGTGTAGATCGAGTCCTCATGGGCCACGAAATCGCTGGAATAGTTGTAAGGGATTCGGAGGATGTAGGTCTTGCTGTCGCCTGGAATCACGTCTTTGATGTACTGGGGGTTGAGGTTCCTGAGCTCGTCAACCGAGATTCCGACCAATTCACTGATCTGCTTGAAATGCAGGTTCTTGTGAATTTCAAAGGTGTCCAACTGTGCCGGCATCTGCATGTTGGCCGGGGTCAGTCCGTACTCCTTGCTATAGTGGATGGCGTACATGGCACCGACAAAAGCAGGCACGTAGCCTCTGGTCTCGCGGGGAAGGTAGTCATAAACAGACCAGAAATCGCGTTTCCCACCGCTCCTTCGGATGGCTTTGTTGATGTTTCCTGAGCCACAGTTGTAGGAAGATATTGCTAGATTCCAATCTCCGAAAACGTTGTAGGAGTCAGTCAGATAGCGAGCTGCAGCATCGGCTGACTTGAACGGATCCAACCTCTCGTCCACGAATGAGTTGATTTCCAGTCCGTACAACTTCGCTGTCCTGAACATGAATTGCCACATGCCTTTTGCCCCTGCTCTAGAGACTGCGACCGGGTTGAGGGCGGATTCTATGACAGCCATGTACTTTAGCTCGTCAGGGAGATTGTACTTGCTGAAAGTTTCCTCGAAGATTGGCATGTAGTACTTGCACAAGCCCAGAATGGTCCCCATCTTGGTTGGCATTTTCTCTGAATAGAGAACCATGTAGTTCCGGACTTTGTCGTTGTAGGGCAGTGTGATGAAAGAGTTCATTTTCTCCAAACGAGATTTCATCACATCATCAGGTACATTTGACGTGAACCGAACTGAGTCCATGTCGTAGCCGTTACCTTCCTCGTTGTTCCTTGCCTGACGGTGGAGATACCAAATGCTCAGCAAACTGTCTGTTACGTCTTGGTTGTAGTCCTCAGGGCTGAGTCCCGCAGCTGTCTTGACTTTGTTCTCCTCGTAAATGCCGATCATCTCGTCCGCGATGCTGTCTTTCAAGATGCTTTCCCGTCTCAGTTTGTCCAACTCCTTCTTCAAAGAATCTACTTGGGCTTTTAACTCCAAATTTTCTTCTTTGATCTTTTTCTTGAAGATTTGTGCATTGGCATCCTCAAAGCAAGTAAAGAGTATCAAAATGGTCGCAATCAACGCGGTATGGATGGATCTTCTCATTCTGTCATAAAGGTCAATTAAGTAACCTTCAAAAAATAACTTGCATCACCTTAAGGAATCTTTTCGGTCTATATCTCTTTTCTCATCAGTCATGTGCCACCGGCACACTCCTTCTTCGAAAATAGATCTATCCTCGAAAATATTCTCTTAATCTGAAGCAACTTATTTTTTTCATGTTACTAAAAACTAATTCCTACCTTGATTCCGATAGCATTGTCACCGAAAGCTCCCATTCCGAAGTTGCCTTTCGGTGGGCTGTTTGTGCTTGGACTATTAATGGCATATTCATTATGTGGAGGAATATATTCGTTGTAAGGAGAAATGATTGTTGGAGTGACTTTCAGACTTAAATCATCATCTACCTCGAAGTCTTGCATGTACGCGAAGACATTGGCGTCAATGATTTGGAGCAGGTAACTGCCAACGATTGCTACAACGGAGTAGTCTCTGAGACGTCTGTAGGCATTTCTGTAGTACAAAGCTCTTTCTGCTGGAATACTTCCTTTATATTCCACATCAGGGTTGGTCGCCTCGTTGTGGATTCGCTTGAACCTTTTGTAGTTCTTGCTGTTTACCGCATAGTAGTGATACGATCCTGCGAGCATTCCCCAGTAGATGGGAATCTTCCAAAATTCTCCATTGTAGGCTTGACCAAGACCGGGAAGGAGAATTGAATATATTGTAGCCTTTCCAGGCTGGTTCTTAACGTCTTTTTTGTAGTTATAGACACCGTCCATGAGAGTTGCCCAATAGATGAGCCCGGCACTTGCAAACATGTAGGTGGCCATGTCCTTGGACTTGGTGTCAAGTTCGAACTCCATGTTCGGGTCAAGAGCCATGGCAATGTCGTACCCCTTTTTTGAATGTCTGTACTTGCTGTTGTAATGAACTCCAAGTCCGATGGTCGCTCCGAGACCACCATAGACGATTGGCAACTTCCAGTACTGCCTGTTGTAGATTTGTTCAGAGCCGATGAACACCGTTGAACCTGCGAACATGGTTCCGATTCTCAGAGTCGTGTCTTTATGGCTGACACCTCTGAAAAATTCTCTGAACGACCACATTTTGTCCACAGTGTCTCTTGCGGAAGTCGTGTCGCTAGGATTGTTGTAAGTCTGATTGAACGCTTCTTCACGGAATTGAGCGTTAATTCCTGTGGAGAAGGAGACAAGAAATGCCAATGCCAGAAATGTTCTGAGAATCAGATGCTTCATCGTGTCTTTTTAGATGTTCGAATCCTCAAGAGCCTTGAGGAATCTGCCCACTTCCTCATCGGAGTTGAACTTGATTGTCATAGTTCCCTTTCCGGAGGCGGAGCGTTTCAGGCTGATGCTGTTATCAAAAAACTTGCCGATGTGCTCCAGGACGCGGTAATATTCATCAGGAAGATCCTGTTGCTTAGTGGTTGGTTTGGCATTTTCGCCTTTGCTCAGTTTGTGGACCTTCTCCTCCAGTTGACGCACGGAAAGGCCGTCCTTTATCACGAGGTCGCAGAGAAGTTCCTGAATATGAGGATCCTCCACTCCGAGAAGCACTTTCGCATGGCCGGTGCTGAGGAGCCCGGTCTTGAGGTCGTGCTGTACCTTCGTAGGAAGTTTGAGCAGTCTAAGATAGTTGGCGACCGAAGCGCGCTTCTTGCCGACACGCTGCGCCATCATCTCTTGGGTGAGATTGCACTCGTCCATCAGTCTTTGGTAGCTCATCGCAACCTCGATCGGATCGAGATCCTGCCTTTGGATGTTCTCCACGATGGCCATCTCCAGCATCCCCTGGTCATCGGCCGTGCGTATGTAGGCCGGGATGATATCCATTCCCGCCCTCTTGCAGGCCTTGAACCTGCGCTCACCGCTGATGATCTGATAACGCCCGTTCTTGAGCTTGCGCACCGAGATCGGTTGGATCAGTCCGAATGTCCTGATAGAATCGGTGAGTTCCTCCAGAGCCTCGCTGTCGAATGCCATACGAGGCTGGTAAGGGTTCGGCTCGATCAGATCCACCGGAATCCTCAGCACGTCACCGTAGTCCTGTTCAGGTTTTGCTCCTGCTATTTCTTTATTTATGTAGCCGACCGGCTTCCTTTCCGGTCCGATTGTCAGATTGTCTCCCAAAAGGGCGCTTAGACCCTTGCCCAATCTGTTTTCCTGTTTGTTGTTGCTCATCGTGATTGTCTTTCGTTTTTCTCAAGCACTTCCTTGGCTAGGTTCATGTAGTTGGTTGTGCCGTTGCTCACCACATCGTAGAGGATGATAGGCTTGCCGTGTGAAGGAGCTTCGCTGAGACGTATGCTCCTCTGAATCACTGTGTTGAAAACCATGTCTTGGAAATGCTCCTTTAGTTCGTTCACAACTTGTGCGTGAACCTTCGTCCTGCCGTCGAACATCGTCACTACGAACCCTTCTATAGTAAGCGACGGGTTCACACCGCTCTGCACCAGCCTGATGGTCTGGAGTAGCTTTCCGAGCCCCTCCAAAGCGAAGAACTCCGGCTGCACAGGAATCATCACGGAATCCGCGGCTGATAGGGCGTTGATGGTGATGAGTCCCAGGGAAGGGGAGCAGTCGATGATGATGTAGTCGTAGTTGTCACGGATCGGGGCGAGCCTTCTCTTCAGGATAGTCTCCCTGTCCTCCACATCGATCATCTCGATCTCCGCTCCGACAAGGTTGATGTGTGACGGAATCATCTGAAGGTCAGGGATCTCCGTCTGGATCAAGGCGTCCTGGATGTCAATCGTGCCGATCATCACCTCGTAGATCGTCCTCTTCTCGTCGTTGTCCGGAGAGAAATTCAGCCCTGATGTCGTGTTAGCCTGAGGGTCTGCGTCGATGATGAGCACCTTCTTCTCCAGCACGGCCAGAGAGGCCGCAAGGTTGATGGCGGTAGTGGTCTTTCCCACTCCACCTTTCTGATTGGCGATAGCTATGACTTTTCCCATATCCTGAGTTTATATTCAACTTTCAAAGTTACGGAAAATCTCTTTAAATGACGAATAAAATCATTCCGTCTTGCCGATTTGCCCATCCAGCGCTTCTATGGGGACATTCCAGTCTCCTTTCGGAAGAACATGCAAAGTAAAACGGATCAAAGAAACAGAAATACATTGACTAGTTTTAGGCATTGCGTTTTTGTTCGATAACCCGTGGAAATGTGCCAAAATTTAATAGATTTCCACGGGTTATCCAAACATTTTGATTAGCCGTACATGACACAGATGTCGCTTCGACAAGCTTTGCGGCACGATGTATTGCTCGCTTGTCGTGAACATTATGAAGTAAAAATGAATCGAAAATGGGAATATAATGCCTCACATTCAGAATTTATTACTAAATTAGCATTGTTTTAGGCCAAGTGCCTGAAACGGACATATTTGATGAAAGTGTTTTCGAACTATCCTTAAAGAGAAATCTGACAGTTTCGTGAATAGAAGGATGACGACAGCGCTGTTCATCTGTATTCGTTTGCGTGTTCCCCACACAACGATACAGGTGTGGGGATTGTATCTGTTTACTTCTATTCGGGTTTTGTCAGAGCCTCTCTTTAGGTAAACGAATCGGCTCCACACTTTCTTTGTATAATTAATGACACTCCCAATAGGAACCTTAGGAGTCTTTGATAAAACTATTATGAAGATTGATTCTTTGATTGATGAGAAAGGAGTTCTTGAACTTCCTAAAGACGCAGTGTTTGAAGGATTGACTTTCACCTTGGAAAAGATTGGGTTCAATTCATTTGACAATAAGGATCGCCTAAGAGAATTACGTATCCCATCTACCATTAGAAACATTGAATGGTGTTTTTACGAATGCTTTAATCTTGAACGTATAGTAGTGGATGAAGAGAATCCAAATTATTCGTCCGTAGATGGAGTATTGTACTCAAAAGACCATAAACAGTTGATTGCCTATCCAAACGCTCACGGTGAAGAATACCACGTTATTGACGGCACAAAAGAAATCGCTCATTTTGCATTTAAGACTTGCAAAGATGTCAAAGTGATCTATCTTCCGGACTCTCTGCGGAAAATAGACATTAATGCTTTTTACCGTTGCTCTAATCTTGCGAAGGTCTTTCTGCCTGACAATATTAGGTCAGTAGGACATGCAACGCAGAATAGTAACTATGAGTTTATGTATGTTTATCGAGGCAAAGAGTATACCCATCGCGATATATTAGAATTGTTGCCAGAGTAATATGACTTCATTGATGAAGATGAAAGCAAACGGAGTGCGTTATTGTATTCGTGGTATATTGATGCTGTTCCTTTCTATCAGTTTTATAGGTTGCTCAAAGGTTAAGCATTACTACTACCAACAACGTCACTTTCTTAGATATACCGCAAAGATTCCGAATAAAAGTGTGTTTGAACCATTAACTGCCAAGCAAATAAGGAAATGTCATCAGTTATATGGTTTTGACAACTTTTACTCTGAATATTGTCCAAAAATTTTAAAGTGCGGCTATCAAGAGAATGTGATGTTTGCCGATATCACTTGGAGGAGTTTGTATAAGTATTATGAATTTGACAATGAAGAGAGTGCGGATATCGATGAATATTTTGATTATTGGAGCAAATGCACTGATTCATGGAGGGAACTTTATGGCCACTATGATAAAAAAGTTGACTCCATTCTGAACTCATGGAGTAAGCAAGTTAGTGATTATTTCTCTAAGTATATTGATGTAAAATTATTAGAAGAGAATGTGGTAAATGAGCCTTGGATGCTGAAAGGAGAGACAAATGTTCATTTGACATTTGAATTAATTCCTAAATCTGAACCTGTAAAACAATGTATATTTAAGTTTAATGATAGATATTTTAGGGTTAAGCGTGACGTGTTTGGTTCTGCTATCACACGCGATTTTTCATATTATTCAGACAGAGCACAATATTATCAAAACTTCGGGACAGGAAAAGTTTGCGTAATTAAAGTTTCGTTGCTAAATGGCAACGAATATTCAATTTCAGATTTACATATACCTGAATCAGTCGAAAAATATATACTATCGAATGATAGGGATTATCGTGAAAGTGTCTGGAAAGAGGTATTCGAAGAAATGCTTGGCTTCAGTTATGAAGGCGGCTATAAATATATACCTTATTCGAAATATATGTCAGAGAAAGAAAACGATTGGAAGCGTTCGCGGTATGCTAGAGAGATGAATTTTGTCGAAGCGTTGAAAAAACTTGAATAACAATAATATGACTCTAAATGAGCGATAACCAAAAGAACGTGATGACGTATAATGGAAACCATATATTCCATTATACCAGCCTTAATGCTGCGATAAAGATAATTCTATCTAATTCATTAAGATTTGGCGAATTTGCCAATATGAATGATATTGCTGAATCTTACAGAGATTTGTTGGATAATATAGACTCACAAACACTTCGTAGGGTTTTGTCGGAATATAGGTCAATTAGCCTGACAGAGGATACAAACAATTATGAAAGGGGCTTCGCCATAGATTGTTTATGGGGGTATTATGCAGAGAAGGGACAAGGAGTATGCCTCGTTTTTGATAAGGAGAAACTGTTCACGATACATGAACAGCATTATACGTGTGAAGGTGTGCCGAAAGATAAGTCTATTGAGTACGAGAAAGACTATCAAAATCTGGTAATTGCAGAAGGAAAAACAGAAGAAGAGATTAGACGTTACGTTGAGTGCCACATCTCTGAAATATTCTATAAGAAAAATATTTGTTGGTCTTACGAGAAGGAGATTAGGTTGCTTGCAAAATCTAAAGATCATAATGAGTCATGTTATTTACCTTTAGGGGATTCGCTTATTGCTGCTATAATATGCGTACAAACTAATTCTTACAAAGAAAGCGAACAGTATAAACTACTCTCAAAACTTAAGGCTGCTTGTAAATTTAGCGTATACAATTATTCTATAGAATTAGGTAAGCGAACTCTTCAAATTGATGATGATATTGTTTGGCCGATATCAGGAGTGGATGAAGAGATTGATTTAGATAAAGATAATGATTAATGATATAAACAAATGAACTATTTTATCTCAAACAACGGTGTTCAGAAAGGACCATTGACCCTTGAACAGTTAAAGGAACAGGAAATCAACAAGGACACATTGGTCTGGAAGGAAGGTACTTCAGATTGGGTAAAAGCATCCGAAGTTGAGGAGCTTGTTCCGATATTGGAATTGTTGCCACCTCCGGTGGATAATATTGCTAAGGATGATGTGACAGACGAGACTGTCACAAAAGATGCTGAAGTTGATGAAAGTGGAAGAAAGGTTGTGGACAACACCAAAATGTTCTCACACTTTTTGACATTCAAAGGGCGTTCACGTCGTACGGAGTATATCATAGTGTTTGTTATTTTGAATTCATTGTGTAGAGTTTGTGCTCCGATGATTGAGGATGATCCTGCTGTATCATTTGTTGTAGTCGCCGCTTTATATGTATTTTTGTCAACCGCAGTAAGGCGCTGCCACGACAGAGGGCACAGTGGTTTCTATATACTAATCCCACTATATTACTTCTATCTGCTTTTCGCGGATAGTGTGCCTGGAACTAATAAATATGGCAATAATCCCAAGGGTGAATATTTCCAGAGATTATATTGAATATGAGACGATCGTTTGTTGTGATTTGGCTTCTGTGCCAGTTTGTTTTACTTTATGCTCAACCTATAGATGATGGCTATGTTAGTATTGATGGCTTGAAAAAGTCATTGGGCGTTAATATGGAATTTAAGGTGCCTGAAGGATGGAAAGAAAAACAATCAGATTTGCCACATATAGTTAAGAGCTATCATAGCAATGGAGCAGTGTTCAACGTTATGATTCTCGAATCACGGACCTTTATTTCTCGGAATGAATTTAGAAAGCAACAAGTGGACAACATTCTGACACTATTAAGAACGGAATTTAGAAACGATCCCGATGTTATAGAATTTACTGAGCTTGGCCATAGTCTTGTTAATATTGACAAATACCCTTTTGTCGTTATAAGTTCGGAAGAGGTACGTAAAAGTTATTATTCTCAGGTTAAAAGCAAAGCACTTCGCTACTACACTTGTTATGAAGATCGGATTATCGCTATCAATTTCTTTGATTTATTTGCGGATCCAAAGTCGTTTAGTTCCAGTGTGGCTTACATAACGGCTTCTATAAGATTTCCGGATCAATATTCTGTTTATTAGCGAAGAATCGTTTGATGACTGTTGAGTAGCCTTGATATGCAAATGCTTAATATTGACTATATGAAAAGGGTTATATGTAGACGAGTCTTTGTTTCGGTAATTGTTTTTCCGTTGTTATTGCTTGTCCGTTTATTATATGCACAACCGATTGATGACTCCTTGGTGAGTTGGAGTAAATACACAGGGAAATCTGCTTTTACTATTATGGTTCCTTCGACGGTAGAGTTAAGGAAACCAGAAGACGCATATTCTCAGAATAGTATATGCTATAATGATGATGCTATTGTGTTTCAGCAGAAAGGGTTATCTCGTTTTGAGGGTTCTGCGTTTAAGTAAGCGTCTCCGCGATTACGTATTGACTTGATTAGATAGGGTATTTACCTTTGCATGAAAAAAAAAGGCAATGG
>CAKUSF010000054.1 GCA_934678915.1 uncultured Bacteroidales bacterium | reverse complement strand
AGCCACTGGGCCTTGTTCAGGAAAGCAGCCCCCTTCATCTTGAAGCAGACCTCGCAATAAGGTCCAAGGAGCGAAGTAAGGCAGCAACCGTTGTAATAGGCCAGATCCCTGTCGGTCTGAGACCCCTCATAGACCCCCCTATACTCAGCGTGGCGTGGAGAAAGCGTACGGATTCCTCTTCTCGTCACAAGCTCGCTATCAATCACTTGCAGCACCCTCTGAGCCACTTCCGGTTCGACAGGGATGTCATCACCCACGAGAGCATAAAGCATGTTAGGACGAACCTCAAGATGCTGTCCAGAGTTGTCCACATAGTCAGCCAAATAGCCCGAACGGGCATTCCAGAATGTCTTCTGGAAGTTCTCGCGGACAAGATCCAAAATGTGAGACCATTCATTCAGGAAAGCACTGTCCGATGATGAATATTTTCGTTCCATCGTCACTGCAAAGAGAATGGAACGGAACCACATGGCATTCGTCTCCACTTGATAGCCGGCCCTTTCCGTCACTGGATTGCCGTTCACATAAGTGTTCATCCAAGAGAGGGCCCAATGGTCAAGCTGTGCCCAGAGAAGTCCGTTCGGCTGCATCGCTACCTCTGCCCGCTTGCCTGGCAGATAACTCTCAAGAATACTTTTGACAACCTGACCGTACTTTTTCCAAACAGCCTTTGGATCAGCACCAAACTCAATGTAATGAGTAAGAGTGTCCGCTAGCCTGAGCGGTGCCTCAACTTGTGTTGTTCTATGGAAAAGGCGCTCTTGGTTGTCAGCAATAAGGTTATCCAGAATCTCCTCAAACTCAGCCTTATCTCCGTTAGCATAGAGTGTAAGGCCAGGAAGGGCTTCAAGAGTCTCTCTCAAAAGACCTGTGTAGAGCCATGAGAATCCGGCAGTGATCATCTTGTGGCCTCCACGGTCCTGCTTCAAAAGATCCGCACAGTGGACAAGCTGCTCATGGTAAGTCGTGATCTTCGCAGCCTTGGCCACAAACGAGTCAAACTTTCTTTTTAAGCCTGAAGGAGTTGCGAGATCCACAGATGCAGAGAACACAATCGCATCTCCCGGCTTCATCTTCAACTCGAAATGCCCAGGAACATACAAGTCCTCTTTGCAAGCAAAACCACGACGGTACTCATCCGAATAGGTCACACCTTTGTACCAACAAGGCGAAGTCACAAAGGAGACATCCTTAGTGTTGAACTGCATGTTCAAATCAGGGAAGCCATCATAGAGATTGAACGACATTCCATTAGGAATTTCCCAGCCTTCGGTTCTTGCATTCGGATTCTCCTGAGTCAATGCATGAATGTCACGGAAAGCCAAAAATGGAGTCAGCAACAATTTCACATTGGCCGGTGCATTAACCAGATCGAAACGAATCATCACTTGATCGGAATCAGGCACGAGCAGGATACTTTTAGTAAAGACTATCTCTCCTACTTTATAGGTAATTTTAGGCACCGGATCAGCCTCAAAATCAATGATGTATTTGTGGCCACGCGGTTCATAGACATTCCCATAGCAATGAATGCCAAGGTTGAACTGTTTTCCGTTAAGAATGAGGCTTTCGTCCAAAGAGGACAGGAGCAGGTGTTTTTTACCCCCGAAAGCGTCTATCGGAACCGCCAACAGACCATGATAACGTCTTGTGTTGCAAGTCACTATTGAAGTGTTGCAATACGCTCCAGTCTTGTTGGCACAGATTATCTCCCTCTTCAAGGAATAAGAGAGGTTGACCAACTCAGACTTGTTAAACTTCAAAAAAGCCATATCGGTTAAATTATTTTCTTTCGTTCCTGTCAATCAGCACAAGCGCACAACGGCTTGGCAAATAGAGACTTAGGCAACCTTCAACTGTCAGATGCTCTCCATCGTCTTTGAGCCTTGCGAATCCATCGAACTCCTTTGAGTCTGAATCGAGAACCTTGACATAGTCACCTGACGGAGCTGGGAACGCGTAGTTCACAAACGATTCTACAGGATTGAAATTCAGTGCAAAGATAAGGCTTTTACGCCTGAAAATCAAGATTTTCTTTTCTTCATCGGCCCTTAAGAGCTCAGGCCTTGCCGTAAGCACTCCGTATCGTTTTACAAGATGAATCATCGCCTTGTCAAAGTCTTGAAGACAGTGGTACCTCAGCAATCCATTGTCGGCTAAAGACCACATTCTGCGAGCATGCTCGTAACTCCATCCGTTCCCCTCACGAGGAAAATCAATCCACTCCGGATGGCCGAACTCATTGCCCATGAAGTTGAGGTAGCCATCCCCGGCAGTTCCGAGCGTTGCCAGGCGAATCAGTTTGTGCAAGGCCACGCCTCTGTCCACAATCGGATTCTTCGAATCCATATTCATAGAAAAGTACATTTCCTTGTCGATAAGTCTGAATATCAGAGTCTTGTCTCCGACAAGAGCTTGATCGTGACACTCCGCGTAGCTGATTGTTTTCTCGTCCGCCCGCTTGTTTGTGAGTTCGTACCACATCTCTCCTGGGCTCCATTCCTCATCTCGTTTCTCCTTAATCCATTTGATCCAGTGGTCTGCTATGCCCATCGCCATTCTGAAACCGAAACCAACTCCCCCGACCTCGAACGGTGCGGCCAGACCAGCCATTCCGCTGACATCCTCAGCAATAGTGATTGCCCAAGGCTTGATCTGTTTGACAAGGAGATTGGCTAGACCGAGATAGGTCACGGCATTCTCATCAACCCCAGAATCGAAATACGGTCCATAGCCGTTGAAATCCTTCCCAAGGCCATGATCCCAGTACATCATGCTCGTAACTCCATCGAATCGGAAACCATCCAGATGGTATTCCTCCATCCAGTACTTACAGTTGCTCAGCAAGAAGCGGACGACCTCATCCTTCCCGTAGTCAAAGCAGCGTGAGCCCCATGCCGGATGATGTCCCTGAGGACCTTTGTAGAAATAAAGATCATCCCTGCCATCAAACAGACTCAGGCCCTCAGCCGTGTTGTCGGAACTATGTGAATGGACAATGTCCATCACAACGGCTATTCCCATACCGTGAGCCGCGTCAACCAACTCCTTAAACTCTTCCGGAGTGCCGAAACGGGAGCTCAGCGCGAAGAAGTTCGACACCTGATAACCGAACGAGCCGTAGTACGGATGCTCCTGAAGGGCCATGATCTGAATCGTGTCGTAGCCAAGACTCTTGATTCTTGGCAGCACATTCTTCCTAAACTCACTGAATGTAGAGACTTTACGTTCCTCGGAACTCATCCCTATGTGGCACTCATAGATCAATGGATGCGGCCTTCGCAGCACCCTATCATTTTTCCATGAATATTCCCTCTCAGGATCCCAGACTTGGGCACAGAACACTTTGGTCTCATCATCCTGTACAAGCCTCGTACAATAAGCCGGAATCCGTTCATCCCCTCCTCCAGGCCATTCTATGAACAACTTGTACAATTCTCCATGACCGAGAAAAATCGAGTCTAGTCGAAGTTCCCAATTGCCGTGCCCCACTGGACTGAACTCATAGGCGGAAGTACGTTTCCAATTGTTAAATTCTCCAATCAGGTAGATCCGGTTTGCATTCGGAGCCCACTCCCGGATCACCCACGAGCCGTCATCGCATTTGTGCAGCCCGTAGTACAGATGATTGTTGACGCTGGAGGCAAGGCCTTCCACACCGTGCCCGGTTATCTTGTCCGCAGCGTCCAAAATCCTCTTGTGCCGCGCCTCAATCGCCTCCTCAAACGGCTTCAGGT
This sequence comes from uncultured Bacteroidales bacterium, assembly GCA_934678915.1. GTDB lineage: Bacteria > Bacteroidota > Bacteroidia > Bacteroidales > UBA932 > Cryptobacteroides. The sequence goes on along the minus strand of CAKUSF010000054.1, from coordinate 9,022 downwards.
ACGGGTCAGTGTCGAATATCCAGAGTTTCTTTTTCATGGTTTGACTCAATTAATCAACAATAAAGATACTAATTATTTAGTAACCGAAAAAGTTTACGGGGGCAAAGTCCAACTAATTTCACCCGGAAGCCCAATTTCTCACCACTACGGGGGCAGGAATGACATATTCGCCCCAGCCAGTTTCTGCGGTTCGCACGTTAGCACTGAATTTGTGTAAAAATGGGAAAAACAGTAACTTTGTGAGATTGTACCCTTAAGGGAATATGAAAGAGACTTTTAAAAGAATATGGTTTCCGATGGCTGTGGTGTGCGTGATTGCACTGCAAGCCATTGGCATGGGTAACCGCCTTCCTGCTGGAGATCCAGGATATGGATATGTCTTGGCGACAAGACCGCTCCAACCGGACACGATTCACTATAGGAATCAATTCATCGGCAACTCAATCGGGAACGGCAAGGAAGACACCTCATTCTTCCTCTCGCCTATTGACACGACTCCTCAACTAACTGCGAGGGACACTATATTCCCGCCAGATTCGTTAAAGGACATCGACCCGTTCCGCTTTAAGTACTACGTTGCTCTGTTTGACTCTCTGACTCACAGAATCGTTGTGGATTCTTTGAGAGAGGCAGGAGACACCATAGACTGGCCGAAAGTAGATTCTATTTACTACAGAGATTCAGCTATCAGAAAAAAAGCCGAGTTTGACGCTTGGTACGCTGGGCTGTCAAAGACCGAGAGAAAGAAGTACGACTTCACAGTCAAGGAAAAAATCAAGAAACATCTCGCTGACAGTATCCTGAACGTCAAAGACAGTGTGAAGGCTTACCGGGACAGTGTGAAAGAGGCGACTCCACGAATCTTGGAGACCTTTGCCTTGCCGGACTCTCTCCAGTACAAGAGAATTATCCAATGGACGCACGAACGGGAGTTCCACAAGATGGACGTTTCTGAGCCGGACACGAACTACAATTATTGGTTCCACGACTATCCGTTTTACCGCAAAGACGTGAATGCTACTTGGTTAGGAGTAGCCGGCTCTGCATTGCAGTACTATAATTGGTTCAATCGGAGCAGCGAGAATGGGGTGTCGTTCTACAATCCTTACGAAGCGTGGACATACTCTGCAAAGACGCTTCCGATGTACAACACCAAGACACCTTACACTGAGTTGGCCTACTTCGGAACTCTGTTCGCAAATTCCCAGAAAGCCTCCGACAATCTCCACATTCTGACAACACAGAACATCTTCCCAGAGTTCAATTTTACTCTTGAATATGACCGTTTCGGTGGCAACGGAATCATGCAGGGAGAAAAGACAGTCAACAAGACATTTGTCGCCTCGGCCAACTATCTTGGGAAGCGCTATCTGATGCATGCAGGGTACATCCATAATAAAATAACGAGGAACGACAACGGTGGGACCAGCGACAACTCTATGGTAAGAGACACCACATTGGATGCCAGAGAGTTCCCTGTCAACCTCAGCAAAGCCTCAACCTCCGTCGTGAGAAACACCTTTTTCCTAGATCAACAGTATAGGATTCCTTTCACATTCCTAAGAGACATCAAGTATCGAAAAATAGACAAAGTATTCAAGGACAGCATTATAGCTCTAGGAGACTCTACGCGCATTGACTCTTTAAACATCTATCTTGCCCGAAGGAAAGCCGAAAGAGAGGCCGCTGACACTTTGGGAGATGACAAAATCACGACTGCTTTCATAGGGCACAGTAGCGAGTTCTCCGTGTTCAAGAAGAGTTACCAAGATGAAATCACGGACGAAGTGGGGCGCAGGTTCTACAACGACATATTCAATTACAATCCGACCACTTCCTTCGATTCCGTAGGGGTAAAAAAATTGGAAAACAGGCTGTTTCTCAGACTTCAGCCTTGGTCTGACGATGCCATTGTCTCGAAATTAAACGGTGGAATCGGACACAGACTCTTGAGTTACAGCACTTTCGACCCAACATTCTTAAAAGGAACGACAAACACAGTTTGGAATTCCGCCTTCGTCTATGCGGGAGTCGAGGGACAACTGAAAGACTTCATCCACTGGGATGCAACCGGAGACTATGTTTTCCTCGGCAACCAAAGGAACGACTTGTCGGTGAAAGCCAATGCAAAGTTTGAAGTGTTTCCTTTCAGGCGCGCAAAAAAGAGTCCAGTCTCTCTGGATCTCCATTTTGAAACCAATCTGGAAGAGCCTGAGTACTACTTCCAGCATTACTATTCAAATCACTTCAAATGGGACAATGAGTTCGGAAAGATCTCGACAACCAAACTTCAGGCTGGTCTGAGTGTGCCGAGATGGAGAATCAAGGCGCGGGTCGGTTACGCACTTCTGTCCGGAAATGTCTATTATGATTCGACCGGATTCGTGCGTCAGAACAATTCTCCGATGAGTGTCCTAAGTGCATCCTTGAATAAGGACTTTGTCTTTGGCCCAGTACATCTTGACAACAGGCTCTTGTTTCAGGTCTCATCCAATCAAGACGTACTGCCTTTGCCTACCCTAGCGGCAAATTCAAGGCTCTACCTCCAATTCAACGTCAAAAAGAACATAATGCAGATGCAGCTCGGAGCTGAAGGATGGTACAACACAAAGTACTACTCTCCGGCCTGGAATCCTGCCGTTGGAGCATTTTACAACCAAAACAAGGATAAGTACAACAACGGTCCTGTCATTGATGCTTTCGTCAATGTACAATGGAAAAGGGCCTGCATATTCATAAAAGTTGAAAACGTTGGCAATGGTTGGCCTATGGACAAGGCCGACTATTTCAGTGCGCATAACTACATCCGTACTCAGATGGCTTTCAAGATTGGTATCTACTGGCCATTCTATCTTCAACCTAATTCAAACAAAACCGTGAACGCTAGTTCTGGACTGTCAGGCGGAAGCGGTGGATCTGGTGGCGGCTTCGGTGGAGGCGGAGATGGCTTCAGCAAAAGCAGTTTTTAATCATGGGGCTGAAAAGAGTGACCAAGAAATTCTTCAAGTACCTGCTGCCAACATTGCTGGTACTTTGCATCATCCCTTTCAGCGATTTAGGAAGACACACAGGAAAATCAGACGACATCTTCCCGGAAGGCAAGATAAGATTTGCCTTGAAACTGGACGAAAAGTTGGCAGATGGCTACCTTACCGGTTATTGCTACGAGATGGCTGGGCTATTCGCCTCACATCTAAAAGACACTGCTGAGGTGTTTCTCGCGGAGGGAGATTATCTGGATTCCCTGATGACGGGAAGAATCGACATCCTCTCCATTACTGAAGCATCGCTTCCTGATTCTGGAGACTTCATGTCCCTCCCGCTCGGAGACACTAAAGCAATGTGGCTGATACGCAGCGACAAACGGAAGCAAAGGGAGATCATTCGTTGGCTGAACAACTTAAAAGGGACTGATGAATATTTCAAAATCATCGCTAGGTTTTTTAATGGCTATAACCCCTGCAGAAAAGGGATACGAAAAGACCCTAAAATCATCAGTCCTTACGATGACCTGATTAAAGAAAATGCGGCAAAAATCGGGTGGGATTGGAGATTGTTTGCGGCCTTGGTTTGGAGCGAATCCAGATTCAGGATTCAGGCACAGTCTCCTAGAGGTGCTTTAGGACTGATGCAGATGATGCCCCGAACCGCAGACCGCTACGAAATTGAGAATCTGCTTGACCCAAAGGAAAACATTGAAGCCGGTGCTGCCTACATAGAAAGATTGATGGGCAAATTCCGGGACACTGCCGCAAACGAGGATGAACTTGTACAATTCACCCTTGCAGCCTACAATGCTGGAGAAGGCAAGATTCAAGACGGAGTTGAACTCGCACGTTCCATAGGAATCGACAACGGACATTGGGAGAGCATTCACTCCATAAAGACTGACACAGCCCATAATTCCGGACAATTGAGGCTAATCAAAAAAGAAACAATCGCCTATGTTAAAACGGTACTGGACCAGTACGACGTTTTCTGCGGCAATCAACCTCGGTTCAAAGTTCAGCCAACAGACACCGTCCTTACAGCAATCTCAAAATCAGATGACTCTGAACAGACTTTATTGAGCCCTGACAGTCTGAGCAGGATCGACCTTGGAGATAAACAGGCAAGGGATCAAGAGGAGGAGCATGATGACAAGCCAAGAAACAACATCAGCGGCAAACACCGCAGGTAGGTTCAGGCTCACCGGCACAAAGGGCACGAAATAGTTCTCTGGATTGAGTTTCAGGACATGAGTCCATTTTTGGATTCCGCACAGAAGCAGAGCTATTCCATTCCCTATCAACATTCCTTTGAACACAATGACTGAGGCGACACGCAGGAAAATCTTAGCAATGGCTTTGTCCGTCATTCCTAGAGATTTAAGGGTACCGATTGTGGATATGCTTCTGAACAGCATGATAAGAAGGCCGGAAATCATGTTGAAACCAGCGACTATCGTCATCAAGACAAGGATGAACAGCACATTGAAGTCAATAAGGTTCAACCAGTCAAAAATCTGTGGATAACGACTGATCACAGATGTTGCGACCAATGCGTCATCATCTCCTGCTTTTCCTAATGCGATGTGGCCTACTTCATTAGCCACTTCTTTCATTTTGGAATCCGTTCTGAAACTGGAGGCTAGCGAGATCTCAAGGATCGAGGCCTCATCAGAAGACCACCCATCAAGCCTCTGAAGATCCGCGATGTCTGCAAGCACCACGATGTTGTCAGTACCGTCCATTATGCCTTCGTAGAGGCTGACAATGTTAAAGTTACGGACCTTAATCTTTTCTCCGACAAAATAAGTAAGCAATTTGTCTCCAACGTCAAGGCCTAGCATCTTGGACAATCTTACCGGAATTGAGACACCTAGGCGAACAGTGTCCGATGGGTTGTGCTTCCTAGGCACACCTTTAAACAGAACTCCATGAATGCTCTCGCCCTTTTTTACTACACCTGCACGATAGACTGCCGGAGTGATCGCTTCAACTCCAGGGATTTTTTCAATGTCAGGGATAAAGCTCTGATTGACAGAAATTGGCGATGCTTCACTGATATAGTTCATGTCAACTGGCATCAACTGCACATCACCAGTGAGATCAGAAATGCCGTTCCTGATCTCGTTCCGGAATCCGGAAGAGACCGAAACAGCAACGATCATGATAAGGAAAGAGACAGCGATGGAAACCATCGCTATCCTTCCTCCGAAACGGAGACGTCCGGCTATGAACCTTGACGCATCCAAAATAAATTCCTTTATGAATATATTACCAGATGTGAACCCTTTCGCTCTCCGGACGCCACATCGGATCGCCTTCCTTGATTCCAAACGCATCGAAGAACGTCTGGAAGTTCCTCAGGGACACGTTCACACGGTTCACGGCAAGAGAGTGGACATCAAGCTTGGTCAGACGAGCCTTTTCCTCATCGGTAATGTTCTGCGCCCAGATGGCACCGTAGGAAAGATAGAATCTCTGCTCCGGGGTGAAGCCATCAATGAGACCGATGTTCTTGCCAGCGTTGGCGTTCTGCATGGCTGTAAATGAGATACTGAGACCGCCATGGTCACCGATGTTCTCACCGAGAGAAAGCTGGCCGTTGGCATGAACCCCTGGCACAACCTCAACCGAATCAAACTGAGCCACAAGTACTTGAGCCTTAGCGTTGAACTTCTCGGCATCCTCAGCGGTCCACCAGTCGGACATATTCCCGTCCTTGTCGAAGAGGCGTCCCTGGTCATCGAATCCATGTGACATCTCGTGACCGATTACGACTCCGATTCCTCCGTAGTTGACAGCATCGTCAGCATCTGCGTTGAAGAACGGAGGCTGGAGGATGGCCGCAGGGAAGCAGATCTCGTTGGTCGTTGGATTATAGTAGGCATTGACAGTCTGAGGAGACATCCCCCACTCCGTCCTGTCAGTCGGTTGGCCAAGTTTGGACATATTATCAGCCACATACCAAGACCCAGCAGCGCGGAGATTCTCGTAGTAGCTCTTCTGCGGATCGATGTCAAGGGTAGAGTAATCTTTCCACTTGTCAGGATAGCCAATCTTTACAGTGAAGTTGTCCAGTTTCTCGTGAGCCTTGGCCTTGGTGGAGTCGCTCATCCAATCCAGTTCGTCGATGTGCTGGCTGAAAGCCTTCTTGAGGTTCTCAACAAGATCAAGCATCTTTGTCTTCGAGGACTCCGGGAAGTATTTCGCCACGTACATCTTTCCGACAGCCTCTCCGAGGATGCTGTTCGGAACCTGCATCGCCCTCTTCCAGCGAGGTTTCTGCTCCTTGATTCCGGACATCTGGGTGCTAAAGAAGTCGAAAGATGCGGTGTAGAAGTCATCGCTGAGGGAACCGGTAGCACCCTGGATGAGCTGTCCAGCCACATAGTTCTTGAGGACATTGAGATCCGCGCCACCAAAATATTCACAGAAAGCCTTGAAGAAAGAAGGTTCAGCGACAATAAGTTTCTGCTGGTCAGCGATTCCTCTGGTCTCGAAGTACAGTTTCCAGTCAAATCCCGGATAGCTCTTTACGAGTTCTTCTGTACTATAAGGGTTGTACTGTGCCTGAATGTTCCTTTCCTGAACACTGGTCCATGAATTTGCAGCGAGCACATCCTCGACCGCTAGGGCATCTGTAGCGGCCTTCTCAGGCTCGGCAACTCCGGTCAGAGTAAAGACCTTTTCAAGGAATTTACGATAACCTTCCTTTATCTCAGCGTTCTCAGCCTCAACATAATAATCTCTGTCTCCAATTCCGAGACCACCCTGACCAAGATAGAGAATCTGACTGTCACTGTCCGCCAAGTCAGACATCACATAGGCTCCGAAAAATGAACTTTCTGAGGCGTTGTGAAGCCCGGCTATAATTTTCACAAGAGCTTCCTTGTCAGCAGCCGAATAGATTTCATCTACATATTTCTTCAAAGGCGCAGCCCCCTCAGCGTTCAGCCTTGTGGAGTCGAGACCCTGCTTGTAAAGGTCGGAGATCTTCTGCTCGACAGTTCCCTTTTCCGTCTTCAGCGTCCCCATCTCGGCAAACAAGTCATTGAGTCTCTTGACGTTGTTCTCCCTCAACTGATCAAAGGAGCCGAAACGGGCATATTCAGGCTTCAAAGGGTTGTTCTTCTGCCATCCACCTGTGGAATATTGGTAGAAATCCACCGCTGGAGAGACAGTAGTGTCAAGGTTCGCAAGGTCAATGGCTGGAACCTTCTCAACCTGCTGTTTAGGGCCGCAGGCCGCCATCGCAAGCGCTGAAGCCATGATCACAAAACTTTTTTTCATATTCCATGAATATATTCGTTCAACTTCAAACCACAAAGGTAATAATTTTTTCTGTGCGTGGAGCCAACCTATTCACTCACGAGAGAGACTTGTTCATTGGCTTCGTGCGCAGAACTTTGGCACTGACGCACGAGGGGGATTACAGTGTCTTGATCCATGTGATCATCTCGGAAAGGACTTCAGGAGAGATGGTTTCCTCTATTTCTTTATATTCAGAGAACGCTCCGGTGGTGCAGTGCTGGAAGAGGTGGTTCAATCCGGTTTCGGCCTTGATGAGATTTTTGTCGCCTGACGGGAGGCCGGACTTCAGGACATCCAGATTTCTTTCGCACTGTACCTGAGTGTCTTTCGAGCCATTCAGGGCCATCACCGGGCAAGTGATTCCGGCAAGACTACCGGACAGATCAAGGCCGATGAAATACTTCATGTAAGGAGACTGGAGTTGGTTCAGCACCTGAGCATAGTTTTGTCGCAAGGCATCAGAGAGGTCATAATTGTCCACGGAAGGCAACAGCGATTTTGTCTTGACAGCGTCGAAGGTGTCGGACAGAAGACGACAGTAGGCATCGACCTCTGATTCGGACAGACCAGCGGCCTGGCAGGCTTGTTTGTTCTGAGCCAGCAACGTCTCGGCTCCGGAGACAATCATCCCGGCCAGACTTATGGCAAAATCAGCTTGTTTCTCACCGGCAAGCATCAAAGCGATGGTGCCGCCCTCGCTATGCCCAAGGACTCCCACACGATCAAAGCGACATTTTAATAATTTGATTCCCGACAACGCGTCATTCTTCAGATCCTCGGTAGTGCAAAAGACAACATCACCGGTTGACTCCCCGAAACCTCTGTCATCGTACCTCAACGTGGCGATTCCAGCCCTTGCGAAAGCGTCAGCAATGACAGCGAACGGTTTGTGACTGAACATCTCCTCGTCCCGGTTCTGGAGTCCGCTTCCAGTCACCATAATCAGTACGGGAGTTTTCCTGTCACAGTTTTCAGGGAGAGTCAGAGTTCCCTTCAAGACAGCGTCTCCGTTACTGAACGAAACCTCTTCGGTCGCGTAAGGGAACGGCCCGACTGGAGTCTGCGGCCGTCTGATGACCGGTGCGCCTGGGGTAAGCGTCATCGGGAAAGACATTCCGTGCTGTGTGAAAGTCCCAGCGATTATCTTTCCTGCCCACAGCCCCTTGAACGAGGCGTTTATCACAGGAACATCAAGCGTGATGCCGCCCACAGCGTCCCTCGACACCTCGACCGGAATCTCCTTCGCCCCCTGATCCGGCACATCAAGAGTCGCTGACTCTTCCCCAATGTTGAATATGAGCGCCAACTCAACGCCCGAAACCTTCAACTTGCCAGTCCATGCCCCCGTCTGCGCATTCACCGAAACCATAGCCGCCAATGCCACTGACACCGCAATAAAAAACTTTCTCATAATCGATTCCATATAATTTACGAATATAAGCAATCCTTAGTAATTACTGGCCACTTGATCCAATAATATAATTCCAAATTTTGCACGTGTAAAAACACGTGTCATGAAGGAATATTAGTTTTTACTCACCAAGTAGAGAATGATTTTTTTAGGTCAAAGGCTTTGACTATATTTGCCAGTCGAATCGAAGGATTATGGCGAAAATTGTGAAATTCATCAAGGATTGGATGTTGCCGCTGGCAATCATCATAGGAATCGTTTCTTATCTGATTTTATTCTTGATCAAGCCATTATCCCCTGGCATCGAACCATG
>CAKUSF010000053.1 GCA_934678915.1 uncultured Bacteroidales bacterium | reverse complement strand
CGAGACTTGAACTCGCGACCCCGACCTTGGCAAGGTCGTGCTCTACCAACTGAGCTATTTCCGCAGACTTGTTACCCGCAGCATTGCTTTGGGATTACAAAGGTAGTGCTTTTTTCTTTTTTCGCAAACTTTTTCTGTAAAATTTCGCAAAAATTTAAAGAAAAGCCCTAAACCTCAATCGATGTCTTGAATTCGGAGAGGAAACGGAGGTCGTTCTCGAAGTAGTGACGGAGATCGTTGACTTGCCACTTGAGCATGGCGATGCGCTCTAGGCCCATGCCAAAGGCAAAACCGCTGTACTTTTTGCTGTTAATGCCGGAAGCCTCAAGGACGTTCGGATCAACCATTCCGCAGCCCATGATCTCCAGCCAGCCGGTTCCTTTGCAGATGTTGCAGCCCTTGCCATGGCAGATGTTGCAGCTAACATCTATCTCGCTTGAAGGCTCGGTGAACGGGAAGTAAGAAGGACGCATCCTGATCTGGGTGTCAGGCCCGAACATCTCACGTGCAAAGAGAAGGATAGCCTGCTTGAGGTCAGCGAAAGTCACATTTTCGTCGATGTAAAGACCTTCAACCTGATGGAAAATGCAATGAGCACGGGCTGAAATTGCCTCATTTCTAAAGACACGGCCAGGGCAGATGACGCGAATAGGAAGCTTCATGGTCTCCATTGAGCGCACCTGAACCGAAGATGTGTGAGTTCTAAGCAGAAGAGGATTAGGATGCCCAGCAGAAACGAAGAAGGTGTCCTGCATGTCTCTCGCAGGGTGATTAAGAGGGAAGTTCAAGGCTTCAAACACATGGTAATCATCCTCAATCTCAGGACCTTCTGCCACATCATAACCAAACTTTCTGAATATGTCAACTATCTCTTGGCGGACAATCGAAACCGGATGCCTTGACCCCAACTCAAACAGGATTCCTGGCATTGACAAATCCTCTTTCGGGCCATCAGAAGCGCCCTCCGAAGATGTCTTGTCCTTAAGCTCGTCTATTCTCGCCTGAGCAGCCTGCTTAAGTTCGTTTATCTTACGTCCAAACTCCTTCTTGAGCTCAGGACCATAAGTTCTAAACTCATCGAAAAGCTTGGTAATCTCACCTTTTTTACCCAGAAGCCTTACTCTGGCCTCCTCAACTTCTTTGGCAGTCCTGCAATTCAACTCACGCACATCAGCGAGCAGTTGTTCTATTCGTTCTTTCATGATATTCCCGAAATATTCTTGCAAATTTAATCATTTTCCGGCAGTTTGGCAGAAGACTTTTCCATCTTTGCCTTTCTTTTTTCGCGAGCCTTCTTCTCACGGGCAGCACCGCTCTTGAGATACTTCGCCCATTGAGCGTCATTCAGAACCTTACGGAATGCAGTGTAGATGTTCTCGGCCCACTTGTCGCTAGCGTTCATGTAAAGATCTGAATTAGAAACCTTTGCCGCTGCCAAGCTATTGATTTCGGACTGCATGGCACGGTAGTCATGGTTAAGGATTGAATCCACATAGAACACCTGCCAATCCTCCAATTTCAGAGACATCTCCAGTCTTGAGATTTCCTTGTCGATAAACTCGGCCATCTTCTTTTCCTGTTCCTCTGGGCTCGGCATTCCCTGCTGCGCGAAAGCCATCAAGGTAGAAAAGAATAGGCAGATGACTGCAAGAAAATAATTTTTCATATATTTACACTTTGTAATAGAAGTAACAAATTTAAACAATAATAAGTAAATCGCAAAATGGCAAGACACTCAACCATCTACATGTTGCTCGCAGTCATTGGCTTGCTGACGGGAAATCTCAAGGCAGAGGCCTGCACGAACATCATCGTGACAAGAGGTGCTAGCACTGACAACTCGAACATCATTTCCTATGCTGCTGACTCTCACGTTCTCTACGGAGAATTGTACTTTCATCCCGCAGCCAATTGGAGGGCCGGAGCTATGCTCGACATCATTGACTGGGACTCCTACAAACCTCTTGGACAGATCCCTCAAGTTGCCCACACCTACAAAACGGTAGGCAACATGAACGAGCATCAACTCATCATAGCAGAGACCACATGGGGCGGAAGAGCGGAACTTGAAGATCCTACGGGAGTTATGGACTACGGTTCTCTGATCTACATCGCCTTACAAAGGGCCCGTACCGCCAGAGAGGCAATCAAGGTCATCGTGGATCTTGCCAATGAATATGGCTACGCGTCCTCTGGGGAGACATTTTCGATTGCGGACAAAGACGAGGCTTGGATCATGGACCTCATCGGCAAAGGTTGCGAGATGAAGGATGGGAAGAATGCTAGAAAAGGGTTTGTGTGGGTGGCCATAAGGATTCCGGACGGCTACATCTGCTCGCATGCCAATCAGGCACGCATCCAGACTTTCCCATTGAATGATCCAGAAAACTGCTTCTATGCTCCAGATGTCATCTCCTTCGCTAGAGAAAAAGGCTATTTTGACGGCAAGGATGAGGACTTCGATTTCAGTGCTGCCTACTGTCCGGCAGATTTCGGAACTGTAAGAGGTTGCGATGCAAGGGCATGGAGCGCGTTCAATCTCCTCTGCGATGGGCAATTCACCTACGAGAAGGATGGCAAGACCATCACTGAGCCGGCTTCTGCCTACTACGACTACATCACAGGTAAGGACCTCAGCCACAGGATGCCGCTGTTCGTAAAACCAACGCGAAAAATTTCCGTAAAGAATGTCGCTGACGCTATGAGAGATCATTTCGAGGGCACACCGCTGGACATGACCACTGACATCGGAGCTGGTGGCAATGCCCTGCCTTACAGATGGAGGCCAATGGGATTCGAGTACAAAGGATGGAAATATGTCAACGAGAGGGCGATCGCCACTCAACAAACAGGGTTCTGGTTCGTCGGGCAGTCAAGACACGACCTTCCGGATGTTGTCGGAGGTGTAATTTGGTTTGGAACCGATGATGCGGCCACATCCTACCTTACTCCGATCTACACCTGCACGGACAAAGTGCCTGAGTGCTTTAGGGTAGGTAACGGAAGCATGCTGAAATACTCCCCTACTGCATCTTTCTGGATCAACAACCGCATAGCCAACGCCTGCTACAAAGCCTATAACATCATGGCTCCGACAGTAAAAGAAGCCATCGACAACTTTGAGAACGAGCAGATGGGTGCCAAACTTGCTGAAATGGACAGCAAGGCTCTTGAAGTCTACAATTCAATACTTCCCAAAGCCCAAAAGAAGGGTCTCGACAAGAAGGATTGGTTTGCCTCAGTAAGGAAGATGCTCACTGAATATTCAATCAACACTGCCCAGACCCAATTCGACAATTGGGTTGCCCTTGAGGAGCTGCTTCTCGTGAAATTCATTGACGGCAATGTCAAAGCTCAGAACGAGGACGGAACTTTCAAGCACACAAAGTGGCATGAGGGTACTCCTGAGGGACTTACACAGCCTGGCTACACTGAAAAATGGAAAGAAGCCGTTGTCAAGGATCACGGTGATGTGATTAGGGAGAGATAAAAATGAAAATAACGAAGTACATGACGATTGCTGTGGCTCTGATAATCAGTGCCACAGCTTTCGCTGATGAAGGGATGTGGATGATCCAGGACATCAATGAGGCACTGGAAAAGAACATGAGAGCCCGCGGACTCAAGCTTGCAGCAGGTGAAATCTACAACGAGGAGGCACCTGGGACAGCCGTGTCTGATGCTGTAGTTTCGCTCGGATTCTATTGCACAGGAAGTGTCATCTCCGATCAAGGGCTGATCATCACTAACCATCACTGCGCCTATTCCAACATCGCTAAGCTCAGTACAGCGGAGCACAATTATTTGGAAGAAGGTTTCTGGGCCATGAGCAGCGATCAGGAAATCCCGATTGAAGGAGAAAAAGTGTTTTTCTTGAAAAAGGTCATTGACGTCACAGAGGAAGTCAAAGGGCTGATGAAGGAACTCCGTGCAGCAAGAAAACCGTCCGGGATGCGAAAAATCAGTTCCATGATGGAAGAGCGGTACAACAAGGCCACGGGATTGGAATGCATTCTCAGCAGCATGTGGGCGGGTGAGAAATATTACATGTCCGCCTACAAAGTCTATACTGATCTGAGATTGGTGGCTGCTCCACCGCTAAGCATAGGCTATTTTGGTGGTAATCAAGACAATTGGACCTGGCCACGACACAACTGTGACTTCGCGATGTACAGAATCTACGAGGACGGAAAGCCCGTGACCAAGGAAAAAAGTCTGAAAATTTCTCTTGCCGGCTATCGCCCCGGTTCATTCGCCATGGTGCTCGGCTATCCTGGCAAGACAGACCGCTACGCATCCTCAGCCGAAGTCGATTTTCAGGAAAGAGTCAGCCTTCCAGTGTCAAACGAAATCCGCGGAGGCCAGATGGGAATCATTCGCAAATGGATGGACACTGACCCGGAAATCAGGAGGAAGTACTCAGACTGGTTTTTCTCCCTTAGCAATGTTCAGGAGAACAATGTAGGGATGGTGAAGTGCTTCAAACGATTCTGGGTCAAGGACGAAAAGGTGGCCCAAGAGAAGGAGTTGCAAGAGTGGATTGACGCAGCTGACAACCGCAAGGCGATGTGGGCCACATTGATTCCGGATCTCAAGGAAGCATATTCCCAAACCGAAAGAGTCGAGAGGGACAAGGTTGTGTTCAGGGAAACGATGTTCAAGGGGATATTCATAAACCGCTATCTCCTTAGGGCAGGAAATTCATCAAGTGTGGAAAAGGCCATTGAGACCCTAAAGGAAGGATTCAACGCGACTGATGCTAGAGTGGAAAAAGAGCTTCTTGAATATGCCTGCAAAGAGTATTTCGGGAACCTTGAGTTCAGCTACTACGGGAAGTACCAGACAAAGATGATGGATCGGTTCGGCAGTGACTACAAAGCCATAGCGAACTTCCTTTGGAACAAGAGTGTCGTCTCTTCTCTGGACAAGATCGAATCCATTGAATCTATGGATCAGCTAAAGAATGATCCTCTCCGTCGCTTCCTGACTGACACTCCTATCACGGTGTTTAATGAAAGGAACGGGCAGATGGAAAAACGGCAGAGGGCCAACAAACTTGAGAAAGAGTACAAGAAAGCCCTTTACTGGATGAGACTTCACAAAGACATCGAGCAGTACCCTGACGCAAATTCAACAATGAGAATCACTTATGGCACTGTCGGTGGTCTCCAGCCAAACGATGGCATCTGGTACAATTGGTACACTACTCCACAGGGCATCCTTGAGAAATACGACCCTACCGACCATGACTACAATCTCTCCGACAAAGAAAGAGCCCTCCTTAAGAAAAGGCGTTGGGGGCGTTGGGGATTCTCTCTTGAAGGGAAACGCAATTCCATGATTGTCGATTTCATGACCGACAACGACATTACAGGAGGCAATTCCGGAAGCCCCGTACTAAACGCAAAAGGCGAGCTTATCGGATTAGCCTTTGACGGCAATCTCGAATCACTCGCCAGTGATGCGTCCTACACTGAGGGTTACAACAAATGTATCAACACAGACATCCGCTATGTGATGTGGGTTCTTGACAAATATGCTGGGATGAAACGCATCGTCAAAGAACTTCGATTTAGCAAATAGCCTCTTTATCAACGATAAAAAAATGCTAGCAAAAGAACTTTTGCTAGCATTTTTTCATCTATTATTTCTTGTTGTTCAAAACAATCTGACCACCTACAGCGTCAACTTCAATGACAGAATCCTTATGGACTGTTCCAGAGAGGATCGCTTTTGCAAGTTGATTTACTAACTCGCGCTGCATCAATCTCTTGATAGGACGGGCTCCGTAGGCAGGATCGTAACCGGAAGTGACCATGTGGTCTTCAAAAGCCTTCGTAAACTCAATTGTAACACCTTCATCGGCAAGCCTATTCTGGAGCTGCTTCATCTGGATGTGAAGAATCTCACGAATGTCATTCTGGGTCAGAGGATCAAACATGATAATCTCATCGATTCTGTTCAGGAACTCAGGCCTTACTGTTGTCTTCAAGACATCCATCACCTTCTCCTTGCACTCGTCCAGAAGTTCACGTCTTGTGGCGATTGCCCTCATTTCCTCGGCAGGATCCGCACCCGGCTGACCTACGGCAGGAAGTCTGTCCATGTAGCCTTGGATGATGTCCGAGCCAACGTTGGAGGTCATGATCAGAATCGTGTTCTTGAAGTCAACCGTACGCCCTTTGTTGTCAGTCAGACGGCCATCGTCCAAAACCTGAAGCAAGACATTGAACACATCCGGGTGAGCTTTCTCTATCTCATCCAACAGGATGACAGAATAAGGTTTACGTCTTACAGCCTCTGTAAGCTGTCCGCCTTCATCATAGCCAACGTATCCCGGAGGCGCACCGACCAGACGGCTGACTGTGTGACGTTCCTGATACTCACTCATGTCAATCCTTGTGATCATGTTCTCATCGTTGAACAAGAACTCTGCAAGAGCTTTGGCCAATTCGGTCTTACCGACACCGGTTGTACCCATGAAGAGGAACGAACCAATCGGTCTTTTCTCGTTTGAAAGTCCGGCTCTGCTACGCCTTACAGCGTCTGCGACAGCCTGAATAGCTTGCTCCTGACCTACCACTCTCTTGTGCAGTTCACTCTCAATCCTCAGAAGTTTCTCCTTCTCGCTCTCAAGCATCTTCTGCACTGGAATGCCAGTCCACTTGGCGACAACCTCAGCGATGTCTTGAGGAGTGACAGCCTCCGTGACTATCGGGTCCTTGATCTCAGCCTGCTTCTTGGTCAGTTCGTCAATCTTCTTCTGAACCTCAGCAATCTTTCCATAGCGAAGTTCCGCGACTTTTCCGTAGTCACCTGCCCTTTCTGCGGCTTGTGACTCTATCTTGTAGTCCTCAATCTTCTGACGAGCCTCCTGAAGACCCGATAGGATGCCTTTCTCATCATTCCATCTCTTCATAAGAGCCTCTTTCTCAGAGAGCTTTTCGGCAAGTTCCTTTTCAATCTTTTCAGACTTCAAGGATGTGCCCTCACGCTTGATTGCCTCTTTCTCAATCTCCAACTGACGGATGTCACTATTGAGTTCAGCTATCGGCTCCGGCACGGAGTTCATCTCTAGACGTAGCTTGGATGCAGCCTCATCCACAAGGTCAATGGCCTTGTCTGGCAGGAATCTGTTAGTGATGTACCTATGGGAAAGGTTGACTGCTGCAATCAAAGCATCATCTTCAATCTTCACCCTATGGTGGTTCTCGTACTTTTCTTTAAGACCTCTTAATATAGCGATGGACTCAGCAGGAGATGGTTCATCGACCAAGACCATCTGGAATCGCCGTTCAAGAGCCTTATCGGCCTCGAAGTACTTTTGATACTCATCCAAAGTAGTAGAACCGATAGTCCTCAGTTCACCTCTGGCAAGCGCTGGTTTCAAAATGTTTGACGCATCCATCGCTCCGGAAGAACGACCTGCGCCCACAAGTGTGTGAATTTCATCAATGAACAGGATAATCTCACCGGCACTGTCAACGACTTCCTTGACAACCCCCTTCAGACGTTCCTCAAATTCTCCTTGGTACTTTGCGCCAGCAATCAGCGCGCCCATGTCCAATGAATATACCTTCTTGCTCTTCAGGTTCTCTGGCACGTCTCCATCAACTATCTTCTGGGCAATGCCTTCGGAAATGGCGGTCTTACCGACACCTGGCTCACCTACCAGAATAGGATTGTTCTTGGTTCTTCTACTAAGAATCTGTAGAACCCTTCTGATTTCCTCATCCCTACCGATAACAGGGTCAAGCTTACCTTGAGCGGCTTGCTCGTTGAGGTTTACAGCGAACTTGGACAGAAATTCCAATTTGTTGCTATTGTTACTATTGTTGTTTTCCATATATTTAGATTTCTCCTTTTTTGGTCATGGGACACTTCCGCTCGCGGCCCGCGCCGGTTCACGTGACAGTAAAAAAGCCGTCCGATCCGAAGACCGAACGGTTAAAAGTCAAATTATATTCCAAAGCCCAAAGGCTGACAAAATGTCAGTTACTCAGCTGAAGAGTCAGTTGCCGGGGCTTCTTGAGCAGGATTAGCCTGCTGAATCGGAGCTGATGGGAACTCTGGTTGGGCAGCGGTGTTCTCAATCTTCTCAGTCAGGTCAACACCGGAAACGGTTGTTCTGGTTGTGAAAGAGGTAACGATTGAGACAACGAGGATGAAAGCAACAAGCCCCCAAGAGAATTTTTCCAAGAAGTTAGCGGTCTGCCTTACTCCAAGTGTCTGATTGGCAGAAGTGAAATTGCTGGCCATACCCTGTCCCTTGCCATTCTGAAGCAGCACAACGATGATCAGAAGGATAGCCGCGATGACAATACAAACTGTGAGAAATGTAAACATATTCTTAAATTTTAATTTTCCTGTTGCAATTTTTCAATAAGGGATGCAAAGTAAGCACTTTTTTCCGGATAACGCAAGATTAGTCTAGAATAAATCTTCTTTGCCTCAACAAAATAGCCTTGATCTGCGTAGATTGCAGCCAAAGTTTCGGTGCAGAAGCCGCCCTCAGGATCTTCCCATTGTCTGCCGTCTGGTTCATCATAGCGGTCGCTCTTGAAATTGGAGAAGACATTGTCTTCCTCTTTACGGACGGAGGCGTACTGCTCAGCGGAAAAGAAATCTCCTCCTGCGACACGGACTGTGCGGGTGTAAGGCACGGGGGCGGGTTGTGGCGCTTCGACAGGCTCAGCGACCGAAGTGGAAGGCTCAGTGACCGAAGTGGAAGGTCCCAGAGCTTGTCGAAGGGACTCCTTCTGCCGATGGGCTTCCGGATTAATATATTCCTTAATAAGATGCTCCACATCCTTGTCGGAATAGTCATCCTTCGCAAGGGAACGAACTATGTCAGAAATCAAAGTTCTGGAGGCTACGTACATGGCCGCATCCGAGTACTGAGCTTTTCCCCACTCGCTTCCTCCGACCTTTGACATCCTTACACACAGCTCCTTACGAGCAGCCCCGAACCAAGGGTAACGATTGATTACCCCTGTCAGTTCGTCCATTGTCAAGGACCTAAGATTCATCTTCTTCCCACCGTCCATGATTCTACCACTGGGCAACGCTGGCATTGAACATGTCCTCAACCAACTTTTCTACAATCTCTTGGCAGAGTGTGGACTCAACCGCGTCCAATGAATATGTCGAATCGTAATCCGAATAGGCTGAGAAGTTATTCTCGAAGTCATCCTCCGGGTACTTTCTGTTGGTGAACTTCAACTTGACTGTCACCGTCAGACGGTTTTGTGCAGCCACCTCATTTGCTGTCACGGCTGCGGCTCTTACCTCATAGCCAGTAACTTCACCCTGAAGCTCAAGATCACCGTCCATTTCTACTTGCTCCAACTTGGTTAACTTACGAAATTTGTCTTTCAAAGCTTCGGTAAGATCATTGCTCAGAGTTGGATTGACTTTCAGTGCCTTATATTCAAAATAATTGATAGTCACTGTTTTGACATCAGATTGGATAGATGTGCCGGAAAATGAGTACTTGACAATTGAGCATCCCCCTGTGACTAGCACCGCCAGCAAAGCAAGTATCGTAATTAACTTTTTCATATTCAATTTCTTCAGGCTTTTTTATCTAGATGATATTTTTCAATCCAACGGTAAAGGGTCCTTTCGGAAATACCCACTTCCTGAGCTGCCAACTTCCGGTTCCCGCCATGTTTTTCTAGAGCTTTTTCTATTATCTCCAGATTTGATTTTCTCAGTGACAAATCCTGCGCCTTGACGGGCTCCTCAGCATGAATATCAACGACTTTCCCGATCGACTCGCTCGTAACAGGAGCCCCAATGCCCTGCCATTCTGCCTCTTCCGGCTCAGACGCTGGCCTTAGTGCAGGATGGAGTGTAGGCACGGAATCCGGATTTGAATCAATTCTGGCTTTCAGGCGATCCACTTCCTGCTTGAGATCAAAGATTGCCTTGATGATCATCTGCTTGTCAGAATCCGGCATCTGGCCAGAAGAAGGCTCTTTAGCCGCTACAGGAAGGAGAGTAGCCTCCTCCTTAGGCATGTAACGCGCAAGAGTTGCTGCGTCAACGACGCATTTCTCCGATGATCTTGTCAGCCTTTCTGACTCCAGTGCCGTGACTGTTTCCGCTATATTCTTAAGCTGGCGTATGTTCCCAGGCCAACGGTAGTTTATCAACACGTCAATGGCATCATTGGTCAATGACACCTTGGCCATGCCGTATTTTTCCGAAAAATCAGACGTGAATTTCCTGAACAACAGATAGATGTCTTCTTTTCGCTCTCGCAGAGCAGGCATCATGATTTGGATAGCGTTAAGCCTGTAATACAAATCCTCTCGGAACTTTCCCTTACCTACAGCGTAGAGAAGGTTAACATTCGTTGCCGCAATAACTCTCACATCCGTCTTCTGGACCTTGGACGAACCGACTTTGATGAACTCTCCGCTCTGAAGGACCCTAAGAAGCTTAGCCTGAGAAGCGAGCGGCAGCTCACCTATTTCATCCAGAAACAGAGTCCCACCGTCTGCCTCTTCAAAATACCCTTTCCGAGTCTCGATTGCTCCGGTAAAAGAACCTTTCTCGTGACCGAAAAGTTCAGAGTCAATCGTACCTTCTGGTATGGCTCCGCAGTTTACGGCAAAGTATTTGCTAGTCTTGCGGAGGCTGTTTTGGTGGATGATCTTTGGAATATTTTCTTTGCCGACTCCGCTTTCACCTGTAACAAGGACAGTCAGGTCGGTCGGGGCAACTGCTACAGCTGTCTCCAATGCTCTGTTAAGAGCGGCATCATTACCAATGATGTCGTATTTATTTTTTAATCTTTGCAGTTCTTGTGAGTCCATAGTATTTGCTCAGAGTTTGGCAAAGTTAACAAAATAATAATTATCTTTGTGTATTTGTTAGAAGCATTGGTATGCAATCTTTAATCAATAGTAATATGAAAAAGACACTCAAACTTTTTACCGTGGCTCTCATTGGGATGGCTGCGGTAGCATGCTCTTCAGCTGAAAAAATGGCTGAACTAGCTGACAATGTGACCGTAAAGTGTGAGCCTGCGGTTCTGGAGTGTGTAGCTGGCAACATAGATGCCACGCTCACTGTGACTTATCCAGAGAAATATTTCCACCCGAAGGCTATCCTTGAGGTAACTCCTGTGCTTGTTTACGATGGAGGAGAGGCTAAGATGACTCCTTTCATGTACCAAGGAGAGAAGGTAAAGGACAACTACAAAGTTGTGGCTAAAGCCGGTGGCACTGTGACGGAGAAGGTTCACTTTGACTATGTTAAAGGCATGGAGCAGTCCCATCTTGAACTCCGCGGAATCGCCAAGTACAAGAACAAAGCCTATAAGCTTCCTGTAAAGAAGGTCGCTGACGGTGTCAACACCACTTACATGCTTGTAAAGGCCGCTGGTCAGGTTCCTCTCAAGGCTGATGGCTATCAGGCCGTTCTCCAGCAGACAGCGGAAGGACAGATTCTTTACAGAATCAACTCAGCAGACGTTCAGTCAAAGCAGCTCAAAGGCCAGTCCATCAAAGATTTCCAGAGCGCTCTTGATGAGATTAAGGCTA
The DNA here is from genome assembly GCA_934678915.1 of uncultured Bacteroidales bacterium. Classification (GTDB taxonomy): domain Bacteria; phylum Bacteroidota; class Bacteroidia; order Bacteroidales; family UBA932; genus Cryptobacteroides. The sequence goes on along the minus strand of CAKUSF010000053.1, from coordinate 1,345 downwards.
ACGAGAGAAAGACTCTTGTAGGTACCGAAGTTGTAGCTTACGCTTCACCTGACGGTGGCGAGAAGCTCAACAACACCCTTTCCGAGAAGCGTTCAAAATCTGCTGACAAAGCCTGGGACAAGGTTATGAAGGGTAAGGATGTTGCTGAACCTGAGGTAAAGAGCATCGGTCAGGACTGGGAAGGCTTCCAGGAGCTCGTTCAGAACTCTGACATCGAAGACAAGGATCTTATCCTCCGAGTCCTTTCAATGTACAGCGACCCGGCTGTTCGCGAGAGCGAGATCAAAAACATGTCCTCTGTCTATACCGAGCTTAAGAGCGGTATTCTTCCTGAACTTCGTCGTGCTAGGTTCATCGCTAACGTTGAATTTAAGAACTACACTGCAAACGAACTTACCGAAATGGTTGAGAGCAACAGCGATGTGCTCGATGAGCCAGCTCTTCTCCGTGCTGCCACCTTGGTTAAGGATCTTGACAGCAAAGTTAAGCTCTACAACAAGGCCATCACCAAGTACGACAGCGACAAGGCTAGGTTCAACCTCGCGGCCACCTACCTCAAGGCAGGTGATGTCAAGAATGCCGAGAAGGCTTTCGCTGCCGTTCAGACTAAGGATGCTGATCTCACCAACGCTCTCGGTGTGATCGCTCTCCGCAAGGGTGACTACTCTACAGCTGCAAAGAACTTCAAGAAGGCTGGTACAGACGCTGCAAAGGCCAACTTGGGTGTTGTGGACATCCTTACCGGTGACTACGAGAAGGCTGTTCAGGATCTTAAGGATGTTAAGGGCTGCTGCCACAACACAGTTCTCGCCTACATCCTCACCGGTCAACTCGACAAAGCGTCAAAGACAGCTCACTGCAAAGACGCAAAGGTTGACTACCTCAGAGCCATCATCGCTGCTCGTCAGGGCAACTTCGATCAAGTCAAGACTTGGCTCGACTCTGTCGCCAAGAAAGACAAGGCTCTCGCAGAGCAAGCCACCAAGGACATCGAGTTCGCAGAGTACTACAAGTAATCTCACTCCTAATGAATATGATGAAGCCCTGTTAACGCAGGGCTTCATTTTTTTTATTTTTATTACAGATCTTCTTGCAATTCTGCCCGAAAATGCGTTACTTAGCGTCAAGTGACACATAACAATAAACCATTATGAAAGCTATCCAGAAACCAGACCTCAAAGCCATCCGTTTGGCGTTATTAGCCACGGTGGCGATTGCATCTGTGGATCTTCATGCCCAGATGACAGCCGAACCATTCAGTTACAATACAGACATCACGCCTTCCGTGGACACATGGAAGATGACCCAACATGGCTCACTGAAGCCATCACTTTACACTGGTACT
>CAKUSF010000052.1 GCA_934678915.1 uncultured Bacteroidales bacterium | reverse complement strand
TCCTGAATCAATGGGAATTGTACATTGTTAAAACACAGGTTTTTGATATAGGTTTCCCCTTCTTTGTACTGGTCCAGGTAACCGGCGATCTTGATTTTCACCAGGACGTTTTCGCGAAACAGGCTAGCAGACAAGATGCGGGTTGTAGGGATATCTTGATACGTATGGTCTACAGACATGCGATCCGCAGCAGCCAGCTTTTCTTTAGTGGACTGGTCTGTAGGGAGCGTGGTGTAGCCAGCAGGGTATTTTGCGGTGAATACAAGGTTACTCTTATCCCACTTGAGGTACTCGCCGGAGTTCTCCGGAGCCCAAGTGCCGCTCTGGAGCTTGTAGACCACGGTCTTGCCGGAGTTGGTGACGGCGATGCGGTCTCCTTCGTTGAATTTCATCTGCTCTTCTATAGTACCGCCAAGAGGATTGCTCTTGGTGAGTGCCCCCACGGCGGCCTCGATGCGCACGGCATCGGGGTCGGAGAGGAAGCCCGGCATCTCTGCCTTATTGCAGGCGGCGAGCGCGATGAGCGCAAGCACCGCCAATGAATATTTCAGTTTCTTCATGGCTTAGTCTGTTTCCATTGATTCACCTTCTCCGTTACCAGGCTCCCAAGGGCTCGCGGTGATGTTACCGGATATAACCTCATCCTTACCTACTGTGAGAGGGAGGGTGTAGCTCTTTCCGCTCTCAAAAAGGCCATTGCCAGCACTATTGGCCGTATATGTATATGGTTTGCCTCCAAGAACGAAATTGACCGTAAACTCCGTCCAGTTCTGCGGAACCACAATGCACTCGAAGACGGCTACGCAGTTCTTGGTCTTGTCATCCTTGCCCGCTTCGTCAACTGCCTTTGTCCAGCTTTCCTCATAAGCCTGAACCGTTTTCACGTCACCGCTTGGCCACACAGCATCGAATTTGTTGTTATTCCACCTGATGCCGGTCATAGTTTTGAATTTGCCAATCTTGACATCGCTGATCGGATTGCTCTGTGGCACGCCGCTGTGGTTGAACTCAGTGCCAAGAGTAAACTGCACCTTGAGGAGGGAAAGGGCATGGTTGAAGGCTATCTTCATCTTTCCTTCATCAAAAAGTTCTGTATCCTCACAGCTTGTGCCGCTCTTGTAAGCCAGGAGGAGGTCGGAGGCAGTGCTCCCTTTCGTCTGCTCAGTCTCCACCTCAAACGCAAGGACCGGGTCGTCCGTCATGGACAAACCGGCTGCCTGCGACGGAGCCACAGCGAGGAAGTCGAACTTGGTTTTCTTCCCCTCCCAAAGCATTGTCTTGGCAGGTTCCCATTCTCCTGTTTCCGAGTTCTTGGTGAACTTGGTGTTGGTGTAGGAGTACTTTGAGTTGCCATGGTTATTGATGAACAAATCGAACTCCTTGAGGTTGTCCGTGGTGTAGGAGCCCTTAGTCGGCGGAGCCACCTCCGGGGCGACACGGACCACAGGGTCGAATAGTGCCTCGGGGGCAGAACCCTTGCTGCATCCTGCCGCCCCCAAGAGGGTGAGCAGGAGCGCAAGGCCTGAGCCGCAAATTATATTAGATTTGTGTATCATCTCATTTAACTGTGATGCCGGAGTAAACATCGCTTGATCTTGAACTGCTGCCGACCTTATTATCTTTACCTAAATCCGTTTTGGTCTGCTCGTCTACCGTGCACACGCAGTTTTCGAAAGTCACATTGCTTGCGTCTGCTCCGATGGCAATTCCTGTATTGGAAACGTTATCACCATCCTTCTTAATCGAGCCTTCGAACTGACAATTTTCGAACTTTCCATTGCTACTAGATAAATAGCCTACAAGACCTCCGCACCATTCTTTTGTGACGGTAACGCTCCCTTTCATGGTGCAATTAGAGAATTCGTGATCTCCGTTACCAAACCAACCGCAAAGGCCTCCTACATTCATCTTTCCTTTCACTGAGGCATTAGCAGAACAATCTTTGACAGTGCTTACATTACTACTTTGGACATGTCCGACAATCCCTCCAACATACTCACCATCCCAGTTACCATCCCCGCTACCGACAATTTCGCCCGAAAGGAAATGACAATTGGAAACGGTGCTGCCCGAAATGCTGCCAGCCAGTCCTCCGACATTTGAATTTCCGCTCACATTGACGCTTGCAGTGCAGTTCTCCATCGTAGAATAATTAAAATCACCTACGATTCCCCCTACATAATACAAACTTGCCTTAACCGAGCCGGAACAAATCCTTACGTTTTTGACACTTCCATTCCTGATATTGCCAAAGAGTCCGGCAGAGGAGCCTGTTATGTCCACATTCAAGTCGTAGACCTCTTTATTATCACCGTCAAAATGTCCTTTAAATTCATTTGGGGAATTCCCGATCGGAGTCCATTTTTTGCCAGCGAGATCAAAGTTCGCGGTCTGACGGAAATACTTGCCTTCGTAAGGTTCTCCACCGTTCACCTTTTGCGCAAGGTAGGCGAGCTGGGCTGAGGTTGAGATGAGGTACGGATCTGTTTCATAGCCCGAGCCGTTTGCAAAGCCTGTGGCGACAGTGCCGTCCCAGACGTCGGCGTTCACCTGAGTCTCGCCTCCCGGGAGATGGGTTGGATCTTCAGTCCACCCACCCACGGTGATGCCGTCCGTGTCGAGTTCGATCTTGTCCTTGCCAAGGCGCATCTTCATCTCGTAAGCGGAACCCGCCTTGAGGCCTCCGGAGACAAGCCCGGATGAAGGCACGACGTAATTGAGGATCGTTCCATCCGACATCGTGACTTGCAGCATCTTGGCTCCGGCCTCCTGACCTTCGCCAGGGAAGAACACGGCCTCGTACTTGAGGGCGGTTGGGTTCTGGGCATCTTCAACCTTATTGAGTTTTATGTTCAGACCAGCCGCATCGCTGGCGGCAACGACAGCGCCTGCAGTGGCATTGAGGACAACCTTGGATGAAGTGCCGAGAAGCACAGCCTCGCTGACGGTCACATCAGAAGCGAACTGGTTGCCCTTCTCGAAGTTGAAGGTCAACTTCACAAGACGGTGACCGAAAGAGATAAGGATTTTACCGTCTTGGAAGTTATTATTGCTGCTATTCGGAACGAAATTGAGATAAGCCCAGCTGACCAGGTCCGCTGTCAGAGTGCCGGCAGTCTGATCTGATGGAATCTCAAAATTCACCGCATCTGCCGCAGAGCCGTCTACATAAGGAGCATAGGCATAGATATTGGCTCCGGTCTTGTCGTCTTTCCAAAGCATCTGCTTCTCCGGAGTCCATGCATTTTCAGCCTTGGTCCACTTGACATTGGAGCCGTTATACTTGTCATTTGTGCCATAGTCTATGAACAGGCCGAGGGTCGTCCCGGAATATTCACTGCTGCTCGTCCCGTCCGCGCGGGTCAGCGGGTCACCGGCATTGGCAGCGATACGAACCACCCCGTCCTCCGGGAAACCGGTAACCACAGGAACGTCCTGCTTGTCGCACCCTGCCGCCAGCGCAAGGGCAAGGGCTGCGCCGCAGATAATCGGCGCCGCAAATATGTTAGTTTTGTGTATCATCTCATTTAGTTGTTACTTTGATCCCGATATAATCATCATCTTTATTGCCGGCTTCCCACCCATTTAAAGCCATGTAGGTCTGATTGTCTATCATGCACACGCATCCAGAGAAAGTCACAGCGCTTTCGTCATAGCCAATGGCAATTCCCGTATTGGAAACGGTGCTGCCATCCTTCTTAATCGAACCTTCAAACTTACAATCTGTGAACGTTCCGATGCTACTAGATAAATAGCCTACAAGACCTCCGCAAGAGTTCCCGGTGACGGTAACGCTCCCTTTCATGGTGCAATCAGAGAATTTGTGATTTCCTTTACCAAACCAACCGCAAAGGCCTCCGACCTTCTCAGTTCCCTTCACTGAAGTATTAGCAGAACAGCCGCTGACAGTGCTTTTATCAGCATTGTCATAACCGACATTACCGACAATTCCTCCGACACTCTCGCCACCGTCAATTTCACCCGAAAGGAAATGACAATTGAGAATAGAACCATTAATGATATAACCAACCACTCCTCCGACATTTGACTTTCCACTCACATTGACGCTCGCAGTGCAGTTCTCAATCTGACCTCCGTTATAAATGTGCCCCGCGATTCCTCCTGCTGCACTATCATGAGCATCATTATCTGTCCTCACCGATCCGGAACGAATATTCACGTTCTTGACACTTCCACCTGCGATACGCCCAAAGAGTCCTGCATAATACGAGGAACCGTCCACCTTCAAGCCGAAAATCTCGTGATTGTTTCCGTCGAAGTGCCCTGAAAAACAGCCAGACATCTCCCCGATCGGAGTCCATTTTTTGCCAGCAAGATTAAGGTCATCGGTGAGTTTGAAGTACGTGTTTTCATAGGTGCACCCTTCGTTCACCTGCTGAGCAAGGTAGGCGAGCTGGGCGCAGTTGTTGATGAGGATCGGGCTGGTCTCGGAGCCAAGTTTGTTGCCTTCCGCGTCCTGGGTAGCGAAGGCCTCGGTGGTCTGGCCGTCCCATGTGTCAACAGGATCCGTCTCACCGTCAGGTATAGGGTCGCCGGACGTCCACTCATTCACTGTGACGCTGCCGATTTTGACGGTATTCTTGCCGACATAGAGATTGAAGGTGTAGGCATGGCCGGCCTCGAGTTCCGGGATGCCCTTGACCCTAAGGGGACCCTCCTCTTGATTGGCTTTGTGAAGAATCATCTCAACGAAATATTCGTCTTCCGCACCACTATTAGGCTCTAAGATCGCTATATATGTACAACCGACTGTCCCCATAGGATAGCTTCCTTCCACATAATTGCCATCTTTATCCTGAATCAATGGGAATTGTACCTTGTTAAAACTCAGATTTTTGATATAGGTTTCACCTTCCTTGTACTGGTCCAGATAGCCAGCAATCTCGATTTTCACAAGGACGTTTTTGCGAACGAATATGGCAGACAAGGTGCGGGTATCAGGAATTCCATTATACGTTGCATCCACATACATACGATCCGCATCAGCCAGTTTTTCTTTAGTGGACTGGTCAGTAGGGAGCGTGGTGTAGCCAACCGGGTATTGTGCAATAAACGTGAGATCGTTCTTGTCCCACTTGAGGTACTCACTGGAGTTTTCCGGAGCCCAAGTGCCGTTTTGGAGCTTGTAGACCACGGTCTTGCCGGCGTTGGTGACGGAAATGCGGTCGCCATCGTTGAATTTCATCTGCTCATCTATAGTACTGCCAAGAGGGTTACTCTTGGTGAGGGTGCCGACAGCGGCCTCGATGCGCACGGCATCGGGGTCAGTGAGGTAGCCCGGCATCTCTGCCTTGTTGCAGGCGGCGAGCACAACGAGCGCAAGGGCCGCCAATGAATATTTCAGTTTCTTCATGGCTTAGTCTGTTTCCATTGATTCACCTTCTCCGTTACCAGGCTCCCAAGGGCTCGCGGTGATGTTACCGGATATAACCTCATCCTTACCTACTGTGAGAGGGAGGGTGTAGCTCTTTCCGCTCTCAAAAAGGCCATTGCCAGCACTATTGGCCGTATATGTATATGGTTTGCCTCCAAGAACGAAATTGACCGTAAACTCCGTCCAGTTCTGCGGAACCACAATGCACTCGAAGACGGCTACGCAGTTTTTGGTCTTGTCTGCAGCCTTAGTCCAGGCAGACTGATAGGCCTGAATTTTACCCGGATCGCCGGATATGTTCAAAGAGCCATAACCGACCTTGACTGTCGGCTTGAATCCGCTTATCTTCAGTTCACTTATAGGATTATTCTCCGGGACACCGTCATGGTTGAACTCCGTACCGAGAGTGAGCTGAACCTTGAGGAGAGTGAGGGCGTGTTCAAATTGGAATTTAAGTTTGCCGTCTGCGAAATATTTCTCATTTGTCGGCTTGATGTAATCAGTTATGCCTTGACCTGCCCAAAGAAGGTCAGAGGCATTGCTTTCGGCAGTCTGCACGGACTCCACCGTGAACTCGAAGATGTCATCGGTCAAGGTCAGAGCAACTTCCCGTTTTGGAAGCGGTGGTGCCACAGCAAGGAACTTGAATCCCTTGTCCTTCCCCTCCCAAAGCATCTGGCGGGCAGGTTCCCACTCCTTGGATGACTCGTTCAGGGTGAACTTGGTGTTAGTGTAGGAGTACTTGGAGTTCTCACTATGGATGAAGAGGTCGAACTCCTTGAGGTTGCCCGTGGTGTAGGAGCCCCTGGTCTGCGGGGCCACCTCCGGACTGACCCTGACCTCCGGGTCGAAAGCCGGCTCCGGGCCGGAAGCCTTGTTGCAGCCGATGGCGGCAACGGCAAGGGCTGTCAGAATGAATATTGAAGTGTTGATCTTCATGATAGGTTCTGTGTTAGATTAGTCAAGAGCTTCGCCATCGGTAATGGTCTCGCCATCGGTCCAGTTGTTGATCTTCACCGTGCCAAGTTCTATCTCATTACGTCCCACGATGAGATTGATGGTTGTCATCTTGCCGGCCTCGAACTTAAAGTCCGTGCCGTGGGTGTAAGTGTAGCCTTTGCTGTTGCCCTCACTCTTCACTGTGATCACAACGGTGTTGACTCCGTTCTGAGGGATGAAGATTGACTCGAAACATTCATCGTTTTTTACCTCTGGAACAGCTAGCACTGACTCACGGCTGTCACCTGCTGTGACGGCCAGAGTCAAGTAGTTGACTTTGGCAGTGGTGGCCACGTTCTTGAACTCGACTTTCTCCACTTCCTTTCCTGTGTCATCCCACTGGTTGCGGAAAGAAAGCTTGACCACAACCTTGGCCATAGCATGGTCGAAGGTGAGTGGAACAGGATTATTGTCCGCGATCTTTCCGGAGAACTCAGTGGCGATGAGGAGGTCACTGGCTTCCTGGTCGTTGACGTTCAATGCGTAGTCCGCTGCGGTAAGGTCCGCTACTGAAGTCGCGTCCTTAGGATAAACGCTCACGAAATAGTGCTTGTCGGTCATGTTCTTCCAAAGCATCTGAGGTGTGGCAACCCATTTCGCGTCAGAGCCGAGCTTGTTGATGGAGTTGTCAACCACTCTGTCAGCGGCGGCTGGGGCGACAGCCGCGTCTCCCGTCCACGCATAGACGCTGATCTCGTCACCAACCTCGAAGACCTGCTCACCGGAAGCGTTCATGGTGACACGTGACATTCCTCCGATGTTTGTGGAGACGGTGATGTACTCCGGTTTCTGAGACTCACTGCGTTCCTTGTTGCAACTTGGCAAGGCCATTGCCACGGCTCCCACGAGAGCAAGATAAAGAATTGTCTTTTTCATGTTGTTTGTGTTTTATTTTAATTACTAATATTCGTCCGGGTTCAAGATCTCTCCGTTGACCACCCACCCTTCGGTCCATTGGTTGATCTTGTAAGGGTTGACTATCATTGTCGGGCTCATGTTGAGATATTCAATCATCAGGATGTACTTCCCTGACGGATCCATCGGTGGGGCCATGATGGTGCCTTTCAGCACTTCCCCATCGGCCAGGGTCATGGTGAGATAGATGATGGTGGAGATGCTTCCGCTGATTGTCGGCATGAGGCGCATGACTGGGGTGACGATGGAACCTCCGCTCTCCTTTCCTTCTGGGAGTTCGATGGAGCGGTTGTCTTCCTTGGTTGGAAGGCCGTAGGTCCCGTCATCGCCTTTTCTTGCAGGGTAGATTCCCACAGCGTTCGCGTAAAGGGTTGCTTTCAGGGTTGAGCCGGCCGGTGCGCCTGTCATCTGGATCGTCACTTCCGACAGGACTCTGCGGAGCTGCGACTTGACGATTTTGCTTTTGTCTTTTTCCACGGTGACTTCCCCTACTCCGTAGAAGGCATGGGACGGGGACGATGCCGGGGCTTTCAGCCCGAACATCAGACTCTCCATGTCAGTGGCCCTTGTTGGTCCGGTCCATGTGAACGGGTCCCGAAGGTTGGCCGCTGTGACAAACAGGTAGCGGCCCGCTGCAAGGTGATAGCGCTGCAAGGCGAGCTGGGTTGCACTTGAATATTCATAGTCCTCGACAAGGCTTCCGCCATCATCGAATATCCAGAGCTTGGTGTCGCCAATTGTCGTCCCTTCCGCGTCACTTTCATCCGCGAAGTCCATGGCCACGCTGATGCTGCTGTCCTCATCGGTGTGGAAAGTCTTGCAGCACGACTGAATCGACAGCGCCACCGCGGCTGCCGCAGCAAGGGCAGCCATTTTATTTATGAATATGCCGGTTCGGTTTGTCATCTTCTCATCTGTTTGGTGTTCTTTCATTCATTGCAACACTATTCTCTTCGGCTTTTATCTGCTATAGTTCTCTTCTGCTGTGTTTTCTCTCATTTTCTGCTACACTATTCTCTTCTGCTGTGCTTTTTTCATTTTATGCAACTCCTCTCTTCTGCTGTGCTTTCTTCCTATCATCTGCTAGACTGTCCCTCCGCGACACTGCTTCGTCCTTTACCGAATCTCCAGCCCAGTCTGAGGCCGCTCTCCCAAAGCATGTTCGAATTGTGCTGATGCTCTGGCATACTATCTATTTTTCCACCGAAAAGGTAGGTAAGCCCTGAAAAGACAGAGACTTCGAGTCGCTTGCCCATGAGCCTACGGACCTGGGCACGGGCTCCGGCTCCGAAATTCCATCCGCTCACGTCATCTCTTACTGTCTCACCTGTGGAGATGAGTTTGAGATCCGTGCTAGTGCCGATGGCCGAGATGGCTGGAGAGATCTCCACTGCCCAAGGGGTTTCGGTGCGAAATACGAGTCCAAGGAGGTTCACATTCAATCGGGCGTCTATCTTAAGAAGCGAAACTGTGCTTTTAAGTTCAGAGTAGTTCCAGCCTGCCATGTTGATGACTGGGGCATTGTAGCGTGTCCAGTCGGAGCCGAGCCAATAGCCTCTCTCCACGCAGCAATCTCTAGCTGAAAGATTGGTCTGACCTAAGGTCAATGAGACCTCGGCTGAGGTGACAGCTGAGAACCTGCGTCCGAGATAAGCACCTGCATTCCACCCTGCTCTTGTCTTGTCGGAGCCGAATGAGGAAAATGTGCAGAAACCAAAAGGGACTTCTCCGCTGATGCCTGTGTACCAGCTTTGTTGAGGGAAACGGTTGCTGACCTCTTGCGCAGAAACCGCAAGGAGAGACATCAAGAATGCCGTACAGCAAAGAAAAACTCTTCTCATCAATCTTTTGTTAAATGTCGTTACAATCTGCTAGTCATCTGCAATGACCGACATCTATGGTAGTTATCTTTCGCTACAATCTGCCAGTCATCTGCATGACCGACATCGACGGTAGTTAACTTTCGTTACAATCTGCCGGTCACCTGCATGACCGACATCGACGATAGTTATCTTTCGTTACAATCTGTCAGCCATCTGCATGACCGACATCGACGGTAGAGGGTACCGACGATGTTCGATTCTTTCAACGCCACAAAAGTAGTCACATAATCCGACCTAAACAAATTTTACACTTGACCTTTTGTTCTCCTAACGCGAGATACGCTAGAAATCGTGTTCCTCTAACGTGAAGGAATGTTTCTCTAACGCGAAGCCGCTTACGTATATGACTGTTTATTAGAACATTAGCCATATTGAGCATTGCTAAGACTTTCTAGCAAAAAATTTGCATTTTGTGAGTGATTTCGTCCAGACTTCTTAAAGGCAATTAGAGCCATCAGTCTGGTTTGCGCAAGTAAACCATGGGAAATTTCGCATGTAAACCATGACCGTTTTCGCTTGCTATCCAGGAGCGTTTGCGTAAGCAAATCACAGGCGATTTAGCGTGCGGGCTATGAGCTATTGCTAAAGTAAACTATGGGCGATTGGGCAGCATGCGAACGAAAGACTATCGCTAAGGTAAGCCATGGGCGATTGTGCGTGCAAACCACGGCCCAACGACACCCCTTAGAAAGCTATGTGAGGCCTCTCGCTGGGCTGACCTTACTTTAAAACCGGGATCGGCCCTGAAAGGTCGCTCAGAATAGAGTGCAGGGCATCTCTCACGGCCTTGGTTTGAAAAAGTTACGGGCTCACTCTTACACTTTAGGCTTATGGATCATAATAAGGCAATTTAAAGATGAAGACATTATAAGCGAAAGCCTGAAGTGCATAGTTTCGAATAGTTGTGTCATTTGTCAACAGACTCAGGATTAAAGGTCTATATTAATATAACAACTGACTAGAATGTATTAATGGCCAAGTTACTGATGCGAATGGTCAAGCTACTGATGCGAAATCACCTTTAACCCACAATTGTCTGAACCTCGGAGTGATTCGAGAAAAGCCAATTCTATATATTTAGGAAAAAGCATCTGTCTGTCGGCAATCAATTCTGGCTTGATAGACGGATAGGCATCATAACTTACTAAAAATCAATAAATAGTCTTCTTTCGCACTACTAATAACCAACAAAAAGAGCATCTTTGCAGAATGAAAACATAGCTTAGAATCAACTCTGAGGCACTTTCGGCCAATTATCCGTTGAATATTTGTTTCAACGGATAGATTGTTCAATCTTTGCACAGACGGTCACACAAACTACTACCTTCTCTAAGGTTCTTGCCTAAAGAGGTAATTCAAAGCGTGGGTGATGTAAATTGACAAATGGGGAACAATCTTCTATAGAAGAGAGACAAAGGAGATTGCCTACCCTCAACAGTTGAAGAAGCTGCCTTGATTTGTTTGTTTGAAGGTTATGTGCTAGATCTTCCCCTGCTACTCGCCTCGGCAATCCGAACAAGTTCGGGTGCTGGTCTGAGAGTGAAAAACTTCAAGTCTGACAGCTTCTTTCAAGGGGGATAGCGGTGCTATCTACCTGAAAAAGAGGGATGAAAATGAAGTAATTTTCACCTCGAAGGACTTTTTAAGTAAAGTGTAAAAAATAACCTGCATCACTTCAGAGGTGTAGTGAATTGATATTCAGGGTTGTCACTCTGGAATTGATGCAATTATTTTTTCAACATTACTAAACAATTAAAAACGGCTTTGAAATATTCTTGAATTATGAAAGACTTTATTAAAGGGGATGGATTGATGAACTGTGAGCGAAAGGTAATGGCTGCAGGGAATGATGGTTCAGGGCCAAACTGTCCAGAAGGTCTTCGGGACCAGCAAGAATTACGCAATGGGTTTCCACTGAAAGTGACCAAAGTCCCTCATACAGAGCTGACAGTAGACAGGCAAGGTTGGGCGGACAAACCGGTAAAGGACTGCTCGCATGTTTACTCTGACGGGAATGCGGTCAACAGCCTGTTCGACACGCGAGCTGAAAAGATTGCAGCTATGAATATGATCGCCATCCTAGCATATTCATTTAATGTCAAGATCTTAGTGCAACAGATCATGACTACGCACGTGCACCTAATCGTTAGTGGAGAGGTGGCCGCCCGTGAGGGATTCGCAAGAGAACTGAAAAGGAGGTTGATGCTTTGGGCCTCGTGGAAGAAGCACAGCGTTCATTCAGGGATCATGGTGGGGAATGATGAGATAAAGGGCGAGCGCGAACTGATGAACAAATTCATGTATGTCTATAGGAATGCGATAGCGGCAGGCTATCCGGGGATGCCTTGGGAATATGTGGGAGGACCGGGAAACATATTCTTCATTGATCATAATCAAGTCAAGGGCAAGCCAGTAAGCGAGTTGTCCAAAACAGAAAGGAGGGAAATGCTTCACAGCAAGAAGATTCCTCCTGAAGGATGGATGCACAATGACGAAGGTCTGGTTCTTCCGCACAGCTATGTTGACTGGAAAAGAGTGGAGATGCTGTTCCGATCGCCTAAGGTGTTTCTCGCTTTCTTGCACCAGGGCAAGAACATAGAGTCCGCAATTGACATGGAATGCGCCAAGGAATATATCAGGTCTGCTAGCGAGAAGGAGCTAAGAGCCACATGCAAAGATTTATGTTTGAATATGTTCGGGAAAGCGATCCTGTCTCAGGCCAGTCTGGAAGAACGGCTTGCGGTCGCGCAAAGGGCTTGGGGAGACAGATCCACCTATTCCCTTTCAGCTTTGAGCAGGGTTACACTTGTCCCGAAAAAATGTACTCGAATCGATCTTCGGTGCCAAGGATTAGGAGTGAGTCAGAAGTAATCCAAGCAGGCAAGGAATTTCGCTAGTTCGGGACTGTTATAGCGCTAAGTGTCAGGATTGCGGGGAAGCGATTCGAGATATGTTCGTGAAGGAATACACTTCAATGGAGTCTGTGCCAAGGGTAAGGGGTACTAATGAAGAGAATCGAGGTTGATACGTTTGCCGAGTCACAGGATCAATTATCAGACGGTGGAGACATCCTATTTGCCGGTTTGCGGAATCAGCTGGTGGACTGGATGCATCCCGAAACAGGTACAGATGCCTGGAATGGCAAGATTGCAGAACATAAACTTGGACATCTGGCAGGATGAGGGTTTGAATGACCTTGTAAGATCATCGATCATGAGGTTGGAGATCTGGGGAATAGGAGTTTGCAAAGTATGGGGATAGGAGTTTTGCAAAGTATGGCCGCGGAAGGGGCACTGGAGATAATTAAGAGGCATAGGGCAGGGCTGACCACGGTTTAAATGTGGGGTCAGCCGAGTAAACAAGCTTGGATGGCTGTTTGGAGCACTTTCCGCGGCTGTGGTTTGTAAACTAAGCCTCGGACACCGAACTTGTAGCTTGAAGAAGTGATTAAAGAGTAAACTAATCAGACGGGAGCATAGCATCGGCAAGTTCCGCAGTTGCCCACGCCAGAATATTCAAGAGTTATTAATTGAACAAAACATTCTTGACCTCTCAAGTCGGAGTGGCAGCTGCTGCTCATGCGATTTGGATCTAGGAGTCGACAACAGGTTTGAGATCAATCTGCAGGAAGGATGGTTGATGTTCTATAAAAATATTTCTGTTTTTTATGATTTGAATATGTTTCTTTTCGTTTTTTACGTTTACAATGCCGATCTTGCGGAGGTGT
>CAKUSF010000051.1 GCA_934678915.1 uncultured Bacteroidales bacterium | reverse complement strand
ATGGTCGGGGACTTTAAGGACGATTCCCCGGTGGATGACGTTTTCGCCGATCATCACATCCTTGCCGACGGCTACATTTCCATCGTCGCCCACAACATCAACAGCTCGGACCACGGGGAGATCGCCAGACTGAACAGCCTTGGCTTCAACGAGGACTTTTAATGAATATGCCAACGAATATGCCAGCACGGCGTTGGCTGAATAATCAAGGAATATGCGCTACTACATCATAGCCGGAGAGGCGTCCGGGGATTTGCACGGATCAAATCTTATGCGTGGGCTTTACGCCGAGGATCCCGAGGCCGACATCCGTTTCTGGGGCGGTGGTCTGATGGATGCTGTCTACCATGAGCACCAGCAGGGAACCGGTCTAGTGAAGGACTACAAGGACGGGGCGGTCATCGGGTTCACCCAGATTTTCCTGCATGCCAGAGCCTTCGCCAAAAGGTTTACGGACTGCACGTCCGACATCCTTCGCTGGAAACCTGACGTTGTGATTCTGATCGACTATCCGGGATTCAACTTCCGTGTGGCGGAGTTCGCCCATAAGGCCGGATTCAAGGTCTTCTACTACATCGCTCCGAAGGTATGGGCCTCGAGGGAAAGCCGTGTGAAGAAGCTCAAGGCCTTTGTGGACAAGCTGTTCATCGTGTTCCCGTTCGAGATTCCGTACTTCACGAAGAAAGGTGTTGACTTTATATATAAAGGTAACCCGCTGATCGACGCCATAGACAACTCGGAAGCCTTCAAGGAGACCAGAGAGGAGTTCCTTGCCAAGACAGGGCTTCCGGACAGGCCGATGATAGCCCTTCTGGCCGGATCCAGAAACGGGGAGATCAGCTCTATGATGCCGACCTTCATGGAATTCGCTGACAGGCTGCACGCTTTGCCTGAATATTCAGACTACCGCTTCGTGGTGGCGGCGGCTCCGGCCCGGTCTGAGGCCGATTACGCAAAGTACATCGGGGGGCGTGAATATGTCAGCGTGGTTTTCGGCCAGAGTTATGCGGTGATGCGTCACGCCAAGGCCGCTGTGGTCAACTCCGGGACCGCCTCGCTGGAATGCGCGCTGATCGGGACGCCTCAGGTGGTGGTTTATAAAGGAGCGGAGATCAACTTCTTGATCGCGAAGATGATCATAAAGATCCAGTACATAAGTCTCGGGAATCTGATTCTTGACAGAATTTGCTTCCGGGAGTTGCTACAGTATTATTTTACGCCGGACAACGTGTTGTACGAGGTGCGCAGGATGATTGAGGATGAGGAGTATCGTTCCGCGATGCTTTCCGGTTATCAGGAGATCCGTGACGCTCTTGGGGGCGAAGGGGCTTCAGCTGCCGTCGCCAGAGCGATGATCGAGGAGCTGAGGAAGTAGTTTGGCCACAGAGCTTGTCGAAGTGACCAACAAGTAACATCGGTCACTGAGCTTGTCGAAGTGACATACTAATTAGAATAATATTTTGAATATGAAAAAGATAGCATTGATCGCATTGATGATTGTAGCCGGAACCCTGGCCGCATATTCACAAACGGAGCCGAGCCTGCCGACCGAGATCTACGTTGAGGGCGGAAAGAATCATGTCCAGGGAATCGCCTTCGACAAGGAGGCCGGCAACATGTACTTCTCTTTCACGACCTGCTTCATCAAGACTGACATGGACGGAAAGATTCAAGGGTCTATTGACAGAATTCAGGGTCATCTAGGAGCGATGACATTCAACCCTTCAGACAGAAAGGTTTACGCCTCTCTTGAGTGTAAGGATGATGTCATCGGGGCCGGGCTTTCTTCTTTCGCTAAAGGGCGCTCTATGTTTTACATAGCAATCATAGATGTCGATAAAGTGAATCAAATCGGCATGGATTCGGAGAACAATGAAGCATTCAGGATTGTTTGCGTCAGAGATGCCACAAGAGATTACCACATGACCGGTTTTGCGGACAAGGAGTACGAGCATTTCTACGGCTGTTCCGGAATTGATGGGGTGACAATCGCTCCAAAACTTGGCAAAAAGGGAGGCAAGGACTACCTCTACGTGGCCTACGGAATTTATGGCGACAATACCCGCAATGACAACAATCACCAAGTCCTGCTTCGCTACGACATCAAGAAATTGAATGAATATTCCGGGACGGTGAAGTTCGGGGACTTCTATGGAGAAGGGCCGGACAAGCCTGAATCAAAGTACTTTGTCTTCACGGGAAACACAACTTGGGGAGTGCAGAATCTTGCCTACGACAAGGAGACAGGGAATATTCTCATGGCGGTCTATAAGGGTAGGAAGGAAATATTCCCGAATTATGACATGTTCGTCATCAATGTGGCGGACAAACCGCTCAAAGGGAAGTTGGCTGGAGTCCTTTACGACAGGACGAAACATGATGTGGTAGGGTCAAGGGAGAATCCGGTCCGGGGATTTTACTTCAAGTACGGTTCCACGGGAATATGTCCGGTCGGTGATGGCCTGTTTTATTTCGCTGAGCCGGGGAAGAGCCCTTCCTCTGGCAATCAGTTCTCCAGAACGCATCTTTACCGTTGGACGGGGGATTTTGAGAAACCATTTGAAAGATTAATTAACGCCTCATCACGCTGAGGTCAACCAACCCAGGCACCCCTTTCACGACAGCCTTGTCCGTGAACTGCCACCACGTCCAGTCATCGAAAGAGGGCTTGTCCTTTTCATAGTGCGCCACCCAAATCGGATAATTGTCCGTAATGTCTTTGCTGAGATAGTCCATCGCGAAAGATGAGCCAGTATAGACAATCGGCCTCTTGCCGTAATGCGATTCAATGGCCTTGAGCCATTTGAGAGCCTCCTCGTTCAGCTTTTCCCTTGATCCACCACGGTGAATGGTCTCAATGTCGAGCACAGGAGGCAAGTCCTTGATCCTCAAATCCCCAACAGTCTTGATGAACAAGTCGGCCTGCGCTTTCCCGTCCTTGGAACTCCTAAAAAAATGATAGGCCCCTCTTCTGAGACCTGACATGCCAGCGTCCCGCCAATTCCTCTTGAAATCCTTATCAACCATCGACACTCCTTCCGTGGCTTTGATGAACACAAAGCTAACTGGCTTGATGTCCTTAGCGAGATGATGATCCTTGATTGTTCTCCCACGTTTGTCCGTCATCACATAGAGCGAATCCCAAACAATCTTCCCCGCGTTGTGGTGCGAGATGTCAATCCCGTAGCGCCACTCTCCCGGTGGTACCTTGGCTCCGGTCTCGTAGTCAAGGGCTTCGCCACATTTGTGGAAAATCATCACCAGTGCAATGAGAACAGCTACAGCGCACCCTACCGCAGTCCATGCTCCGAGGTTGACTTCCCCCGGCTTTTTCTTCCTGCGGTACTTGCGTTTCTTGGGTGAGGAGGGCTTCACTGCTTTCTTGCGTCCCTTGTCACTAACGCTTCCATTCTTGGACGATGGCATATTCATAGAACAAAAATAATGAATTATTCTCACTATCTTTGTGCGTTGTATAGTAAATGACAATGAACTGGTTCATCGAGATATTCACGGAACCGTCTTATATTCAGGCGATTCTCGTTCTGTCGCTGATTTGCGTAGCGGGTCTTCTTTGCAACAAGATCAAGATTAAAGGTGTCAGCCTCGGTGTGACATTCGTGTTTTTCGCTGGAATTATCGTCGGGCACTTCGGGCTTAGCGTTGATCCTCGAATGTTGGCTTTGGCGCAGAATTTCGGGCTTGTGCTGTTTGTGTTCACCCTTGGTTTGCAGGTCGGTCCGAGCTTCTTCCCGTCTCTGAAAAAAGGAGGCATAAAACTGAACCTCCTTGCATTCGCAGTACTGTTGGTGGGTACGTTCATGACCTTGGGCGTAAGTAAGTTATGTGGAATATCCCTGCCTGTGGCGACAGGTCTGCTTACAGGGGCAGCGACCAACACACCTATGCTTGGAGCCGCTCAGCAGACTTTGCTTCAGACAGATCCGGGGGCAGCTGATGTCTCAAATCAGATGGCAACTGCCTGCGCTGTGGGCTACCCGTTTGGAGTTATAGGGGTGATTTTGTGTGTCGCGATACTTTCGGCCATGTTCCGTAAGAACAGCAAGGCTAAGGATGCTCATGATAACCAGACTTTTATCGCAGAATTTAGAGTCAGCAACCCGGCTGTCTTCGGAAAGACGATAAGGGACATCATGAAGGATGCCCATGTCCGGCTGGTCGTGTCTAGGGTTTGGAAATATGCCGGTGAAGGCCGTGGGCAGGTCATCATACCTGACGGAGACACTATCCTCGAAGAAGGAGAGCATGTGCTAGTGCTGACCAGAGAAAAGGATGCAGGGGCAGCGGAGCAACTTTTTGGAGAGAAAGTCGTCAAAGATTGGAACAAGAAGGACATCGACTGGAATCATCTGGACGGGATGCTCGTGTCAAGACACATTTTCGTGACCAAGACGAGTGTCAATGGGGCAAAGCTTGGTGATCTGCATCTGCGCAATGCCTACCGGATCAACATCACGAGGGTGAACCGAGCTGGAATTGACCTGCTACCGTCCCGTGACCTTAGGCTCCAGATTGGGGACAAACTGACGATTGTGGGGGAGCAGAAGGCTATAGATCGTGTGGCAGAAGTGCTTGGCAATCAAGAGAAAGAGCTTCGTAATCCGAATCTGTTGTTCATTTTCATCGGGCTTATGCTCGGATTAATTCTGGGCAGCCTTCCGATTTCCATTCCGGGGATGAGTGTTCCGATTAGGCTTGGGATTGCTGGAGGTCCGATTCTGATTGGCATCTTGATGGGCGCTTTCGGGCCGAGAATCCATCTTACCACCTACACGACTCACAGTGCGAATCTGATGCTGCGTCAGTTTGGTCTGACAATCTATCTTGCCGGATTGGGGCTAAGTGCCGGCCCTGACTTTTTCGAGACGGTCTTGAGGCCTGAGGGCTTGCTGTGGATTGTAGTCAGTGTTCTCTTGGCGGTCGTTCCTGTGCTGATTGTAGGCATTGTCGCGTCCAAATTCTTTAAAACGGACTATTCGGAGAATGTCGGGATGCTGTGTGCGTCCATGGCCAACCCAATTGCCCTAAACTACGCTCTTACCACAGTCGATGACGATGAGCCTTCCGTTGCCTATGCCACCGTCTATCCGATGGAGATGTTCCTTCGCGTCATCTCCGGCCAGATTCTGATGCTCCTCTGATTTTTGAGTAGCTATAATATTACCAGTCGTCCTAATAAAACAGTAGATTCCCCCCTTGCCGTAATTTTTGTAACGTGAAAAATTCGGCAAGGGGGGAATCTACTGTTTACATCTGCATTAATGTGTGAAGTGCCATGCGCGATACCTGTGAACTAGTAAATTTGCTAGTAAATTTAGTTTCAAGGTAGTAAATTTCTATTCAGGCATGAAACTTACTACCTTGGCATCATTGTCATTAGCTCATTCATGAGTACTTTTGTCATCAAAGATGATTCTACCGAAATATATATAATCAAACCTGATTATGAATATAACGATGATGACAGAAGAACAGACATACCTTGCGGTTTGCATAGCTTCCATCGTGGCATGCCTGGCGGATTCCATCCTTCTGCTGAACATGCGCAGTTTCAATAAGGAGATTTCCCGGCGCCTCTACAAGCCCGTCCGCTACATCAGCGCACGCATCGCCCTAGGACTGGCCTTTCTGATTATAGCATTGATGACTGCAGGACTTCTGTTCAAAGGCACTGGCGGAGGCCAGCCTCCTCAGAAATTCTTCTCCATCGGCAACTTGGTGATAAGCTCTTCGCAAGCTCTCCTCTTCACGATTGCATCACTGGCTCTCTTCAACTCCAAACTAGTCAAAAAGAGTCTTGTGGCAGTGCATTTCGCTCCGATAATGCTGTTCGTGCTGATCTACTTCATATTCATAGAACATCCGAAGGTCGGGAATATGGTGTGCTATTGCTTTTTCACTTTCTACGTTGTCCAATTGGTCGTTTACACAATGGCATTCTTTTTTGAGAGGAAGAAATACATCAACACTTTAAGAATCAATTGCACCCCGCAGGAGTATGCCCAGTGCAGAAACCGGGGAGTAACTGTCATATTCATTGCTGCTGTGCTAGTTGGTGTGGCTGCGTTGGCCTCCTACTTTTTCACTCAGTACTGGCAGTTGTCCCTTTTTGTACTCTCCTACACGCTGTTCTATTCGGCTGTGACAGTGTATTTCTTGGACTATGCCAAGAAAAGTCTGGAAATTGAGAGCATCACAGCGGATGACAGGGAATTTTAGGATAGACACAGAATATATGTATAATCTCAAAATGGTATTTATGAATAAGTTATTAAGAAAGACAGGCCAAGCCATGGCGGCCTCGCTGTGGTGTCTTGCTCTTGCCGTCGGTTGTACGGATTATTCATCCAAGATCGATGAAGTGGAGAAGAGGCTAGAGGCTGTCGAGAACAATCAGATTGCATCGGTTGGGCAACAAGCAGATGCGATAGGCAACACCATTCCTAAACTGGAAAAGGCTGATGCTGATCTGAAAGGAATGATTGAAAGTCTCCGGAAGACAGCCGATGGTCTTCGTGAGTCCATCAAGGCTAACGAGGGGAGTATCTCTGACCTTAAGTCAGATCTTGAGAAGGCTGTGGAGGCTCTAAAAAACAGTGACACGGCAGACAAAGAGGCACTTCTGGAGTCTTTGAGCAAAGAGAAGGCAACTTTGATTTCAACTTTGGAAGCTGCCAAGACTGAACTTGAGGGCAAGCTAGGCGATGTGGAAAACACATTGAAGGATCTGGAGAAGAAGGATTCTGACCTTGAGAAGAAGATCTCGGATCTTAAAACCTATGCGGACAAGGAACTTAAGGATGCAAAGGACTGGATGACTGTCACTTTCATGACATTGAAACAGTACGATTCCATCGTGGTGAAAATCGGAGGTCTTAACAAAAAAATTGCCGGTCTTAAGACTTCATTGACTGATTTGGAAACTCGTCTGACGGAGAAATATCCAAAAGATTTGACTGATGCTTCTGACCGCATCAAGTCCAAACTTGGTGATGTGGTGACTGAGTTGAACGAAAGGCTTGATAATGAGGTTAAGGCCATAACAGAATCGTACACCGCTGCCATTGCCAAAGCGCGAGATGCGATAGAGGAGGCTTGGAAAGCTAGCCTTAAGAAGTCCATTGATGACTGCGAGGCTTCGATGAAGCAGTGGGTCAACGAAACTCTCACCGGCTATTGGACAATAGAGGAGGTCAAGGCTGAACTGGAAGCTCAAATGACTGACATTCAGGGGCAACTTGAGGCAAAGAAGACTTTCCTGAACGGACTGATCAATGCGAACGTTGGCGACCTCAAGACTTTGAATGACAAGCTTACGGAACTTGATGGAGCGGTGGCGCAGAATGCAGCTGATCTCAAAACCTTTGAGAACGATTTGGCGCAGGCGAAAATTGACTTGACCAACGCCTACACGGCAGCGATTAACGATGCTGTAACTAAATTTGAAGGCAGTTTCCCTGATGAAATCAAGACGCGGATTTCCTCTGTAAATAGCGAACTTGACAAAAAGAAGGCCGACATTGAGGGGGAAGTCACATCTCTTGAAACTTCTGTTGATGAACTGGAAGCCAAACTGTCAGAGTTCCTGAATGCCAGTCAGGCTGCAAAAATCCAGTCAGTGTCTTGGTTCCCGACTTCCACGGATGGAAAGGAGACCCTTTATTACGACAAAGGAGATAAGGATTTCCCTGGCAGTGAGAATTACCGGTACATCAAGTTCCGGTTTGAGGTACGTCCGGCAACTGAAGCGGCCAACATAACCGCGGAGTTGCTGTCTGCCCGTCTGCTTTACACCAAGACCAGGGCTGCCACCGGTGATGTTGAGGAGCTGGACATAACTGATTTTAGTAACGCGTCAGGAGTCATTACCGTTACCATTGACGCATCCAAGATCGATAAGGCTTTCATTGACGGCAAGATTCCAGCGAGTGTGGCCGTTGCTGTCGGAGATCTCAGCACGAAGTATGTTCCTCTTAAGGCTCAAGCTCTTGAGGATCCGGTGATCCGCTATGAGACAATTGACGGAAAGATGCTGCCGGACAGTGAGATAGCAGGAGTGAGAGGTTATAGTAAAGAGGGTGGTATACTGAACAGGAAGCACACCTATGGTAGGATTGACTTTACAGGGGCCGAGATTGGCGAACTATTGCTCAACCTAAGTAGAAAGAGTTGGGACGAAGATAAAAACGCCACATTGAGGAGAATAAAGGTGTGCAGGAATGTAGCTGTTGGTGAATCAGGCATTTATAGAGAATTGAGCTTTTGTAACCAATACAAACTTGAATCTGCGGATTTGGAAAAATTGGATGTTTCGAAAGTCGATAATTTTATGAATATGTTTGCTTGGTGTACTAGGCTGTCCGATTTGAAAATATCGTCTTGGAATCCTAAACCTAAGGAGATGTATCAAGCGTTTTATTGTTGCAGTAATTTAGAGACATTGGACCTTTCGGGATGGAATATGAGTCAGATTGATAGAGTTTCTGAGATGCTCTGTAACTGTACGTCACTTAAAAAAGTGTATATGGATAACTGGGATCTTGCCAACTACACTGGAGGAAGACTGCCAAAAGTCTATGAGTGGTGGGTTTTCACCGGTATCAACTGCAGAAAACGCGATTTTTATATTTACGTCAGGAACTGCAATGATAAGACCGTGAAAGCTGTGAGAAGATGGGTCGATAATTCACAAATTGCCGGAGGCGAACCGCTCAATAAAGGTCGTTGCAAAATAATAACAAAATAATAACTTAATGAATATAAACACAATGAATATGAAAAAATATATTGCCGCCCTGTTCGGTGCGATCGCCCTTGTGGCTTCCGGCTGCGCGGATTATGACAAGGACATCGAAAACCTTAACAAGAGGATTGATGAGATTGAGAGCAATCAGGCTAATCAGATCAAGTCGATCAACCAGCAGATTGAAGGCATCAACGCCTCTCTTCCGAAACTTGAGCAGGCAGACAAGGAGCTCAAGGACATGATCACAGACATGGAGGGTACAGCTGAATCTCTCCGCAAGTCCATCTCTGACAATGAGACGAGCATTGCAGCTGTGAAATCCGAGCTTGAGAACGCAGTGAAGGAACTTCAGGCGAGCGACAAGAAGAACAAGGAAGAACTCATCGAGGCGATTAAAACAGCCAAGGGCGAGATTCTTGCCAACCTTGAGTCTGCGAAGACCGAGGTCGAAGGCAAACTGACAGCCATAAACAACACCATCGCAGACCTTAAGGCGAAGGACGCAGAGTTGGAGAAGAAGATCTCTGACCTTAAGGACTATGTCGATAAGGAACTCAAAGGCACAAAGGACTGGGCGAACGCAGCGTTCGCAACACTTTCGCAGTACAACGGCATCGTGGAGCAAATTGCTGGAATCAATTCCGAGATCAGTGGTCTGAACACTTCCTTGACAAACCTTGAGGAACGCCTCACGAAGAAGTTCTCTGATGATTTGAAAAAGTCCCTCACTGAACTTGAGGGTAAGATTGCGGATGAGGTCGCTGGCTTGAACGGTAGGATTGACAAAGAGCTTGCAGACATCACTTCAGCCTACACCTCAGCGATTGCAACAGCTTCCGAAGAGTTGGAGAAGGCTTGGGCCGAAAAGCTTAAGACCTCCATTGAGGACTTGGAGAAATCCCTTAAGGCTTGGGTGAACGAGAAACTGACCGCCTACTGGACAATCGAGGAGACCAGGGCTGCCCTTGAAGCCCAGAAGAATGACCTTGAAAGTCAGCTTGAGGCTCAGAAGACTCTCCTTAAAGGCTTGATTGACGCCAACACGGGCGACATCACCAAATTGAAAGAGACTTTGGCCGAGACCGAGAAGAACATTGCGGACAACACCAAGGCAATCTCCGCCCTGAACTCGGATTTGGAGAAGGCTAAGACCGACATCACCGATGCTTACAATAAGGCCATAAAGGATGCGATCTCCGCCCTTGAGGGTAGTCTGAATACCAAACTGGAGAATGAGATCAAGACCCTCAATGATAGGATTACTCAGATTTTCAACGATTGGGAAAGCCGGATCAAAGACTGTGAGGACAGGATTAGTTCCGCGATTGAAAAGATGAACAATGCCTTGAGTGTGATAGGTAACAAGATCCAGTCTGTGACCTATCGTCCGGAGTATTCAGACGGTGTGCATAATGTGTACAGGGAGGATAAGGCGTTCCTGATGAGGTTTGAGGTTCGTCCCGCAGCTGTTGTGTCTAAATTGAATGCGGGCAATGTGAAGATGCAAGCCTACGTGGATTGGGGAAGAGGTCAATGGAGGGCAATTGATCTTACCGTCAAAAGTATCGTGCCGGAATCAAACGGTGTGATAGCTGTCAAGGCTTCGGCTGAGGCCATCAAGAGCTCTTCGGCAACATTCTTTGATGCTGCGTGGTCATATACAACTTACGCGAAGCTTCTCATTGAGGATGCCGAGCAAGGTTGGGAAATCTCCTCCGGCTTCGTTCCTCTTAAAGTCGTGGACGGCCGTCTGGATCCGAAGAAGGAAATCAACGGCCACGAATATGTCGAGATGGGAGACGGCCTGAAATGGGCCACCTGCAACATAGGCGCGTCAACTCCTGAGGAAGCCGGATCGAAATTCGCATGGGGTGAGACGGAGACGAAATCTGATTATTCTTTTGGGAATCACAAATGGTACGATAACGGGAACTATACCAAGTACAATTCCACTGATGGCCTGACCGTTCTTATGTCAGGCGATGATGCCGCCACCGTCAACTGGAAAGGCACCTGGCGTACACCGACCTTAGATGAGTTCCAAAAGTTATTTAATGAAAAGAATTTTGAGTGGAAATACGATGATGCGAAGAAAGGCATTTCAGTGACAAGTAAAATCTCTGGTTATGAAGGGAACAGTATCTTCTTCTTATCTGGGAAATATTACTGGAGCTCAACCATTAATGTGAATAAGTTGCAAGATGCATATAGTTTATATGTGTTTACTGAGAAAAGTGGTTCTATGGTTGTGGGATCGGGTCGCTGGAAAGGTTGGGAGATCCGTCCGGTATCAAATTAATCCGTGAAGGTCAACATTCTGATTAGTAAATAACAAATTAACTTCGCTCCCGCCTGTTACCTCAGACGGGAGCGGAGTTTATGTCTTCATATTCATAAAAAGTTATTACCTTTGTGTGGAATGAACTAAAGGACTGGAGTATGCTTTACCCGATAGGAATACAAAGCTTTGAAGGCATCCGAAGAAATGGGTATGTCTATGTTGACAAAACAGCTCTTGTGCACAGGCTTGCAACGACTGGAAAATATTACTTTTTGAGCCGCCCTCGGAGGTTTGGCAAGAGCCTGCTGCTCTCAACGATGGAAGCATATTTCCAAGGGAAAAAGGATCTGTTTGACGGACTGGCCATCGCCTCATTGGAGAAGGACTGGGTCGAGTATCCAGTACTGCACTTCGATCTTGGCGGCGCAAATTATTCTGACAGCGAGGCTTTGGAGGATAAACTGCAAAAACAACTTGACACCCTTGAGGCTAGATTCGGCATCGTCAATGAATATAAAACCATTTCGGTTCGATTTGATAATATAATAGAGTGCGCCTATGGCAAGACATGCCGTCAGGTTGTCATCCTGATCGATGAATATGACAAACCGATCATCGACAACCTGAGCCGCCCTGAACTTCGGGAGAAATTCCGTGATATGCTTCAGGGCTTCTACAGTGTGATGAAGGTCAAGGATGAGTTCATCCGCTTCGGCTTCCTAACAGGCGTCACCAAGATCGGGAAGATGAGTGTGTTCAGTGGGCTTAACAATCTGCGGGACATATCGATGGATGGGGATTATGCGGACCTCTGTGGCGTTTCAGAGATTGATCTTAGGGAATATTTTGCTGAGAGCGTCAGAGAACTGGCCGAGAGGAATAAACTCTCTGAAGATGATTGCTATCGTAAACTGGCGTTGATGTATGACGGCTATCATTTTTGTGAGGACTCTGTCGGAGTATATAATCCTTTCAGTCTGCTCAACACTTTCGCAAGTATGAGGTTCAAGGAGTACTGGTTCGAGACAGGTACGCCTTCGTTTCTGGTGGAGGTGATGATGGAGACCTCCTATGATGTCACCCGTCTGTCTGACCAGGAGGCGGATTCGTCACTGCTGACGGACATCAATTCTGCTTTCCTCAATCCAGTCCCGCTTCTCTACCAGAGCGGCTACCTCACCATCAAGGATTATGAGCCGGACCTGCAGATTTACCATCTGGGATTTCCGAACCTTGAGGTCAGGCACGGTTTCCTGAACTTTCTTATGCCATACTACACGCAGACAAACGCGGACAGTCCTACTGTGCTCATAGCCAGAATGACACGTGACATCCGCTCTGGCAATCCTGAGAGTTTTATGGAACGGCTTGACGCACTTTTCGCACGGACCAACTACCAGATTCAGGGCGATTGTGAGAAGGATTTCCAGTACGCGATGTACATCATCTTTGAGCTGATGGGGGAATATGTAGAGGTGGAGCGAATGACCTCCAACGGTCGTATTGATGTCCTGATCCAGACCAAGGAGTACATCTACATCATCGAGATCAAGATCAATTCCACCGCTGACGAGGCCCTGGGCCAGATCGAAGAGAAGGGCTACGCGCGTCCGTTCGCCGATGACGACAGGAAGATATTCAAGATAGGTGTCAACTTCTCCACCGTAGATCGTCGCATAGACGGCTGGAAGGTCGTGTGATCGACACTTTCCGGTCGCTGAGCTTGTCGAAGCGACGTTGAAGCACATCTACCTCAATATCCTGGCGCGGATGAATCGGTAGAGATCCGGGATGATGAGTACCGGTGAGGTGCAGAGGAGGATCCAGCCCCAGTCGGCGAGAGGGAGGGAAGAGACCTCGAAGAAGGCTCCGAAACAGTTGACGATCAGGAACTGGCCGACAAGGATGATTCCAGCCACCAGAAGGCAGCCGTAGCAGGCTGAGTCCTTGAATCTCTTGCGGTTGAAGAAGAAATCAAGAATGTCTTGAAGAGCACTGCCGCCAGTCTTGAAGTATCTGGCGTTGAACAGATTCCAGAACTGAAGCAGCACGAATGTCGTGAAGAACACGCCCAGTTCGTAGCCGGACAGGTGGGCCTTGGTGTGGGCAGAGAACGCTCCAGTGAAAAATCTCCCCGCCACGTCCCAGTGAAGAAGGTCCTTTACCGAGCTGATGTCCATCTGCCACAAAAGCTGCCACAGAAGGGCGAGATAGGCAAAGAACAATATTCCCGAAAAGGCTATCCGTTTCGCCATCGGGCGGTCTATGATGTGGCTTTTCTGGTCACGAGGCTTGTCTTCCATAACCCGGCGGTCAGGCGGCAGGGATGACAGGGCCATCGCGGCGAATGTGTCCATTATCAGGTTCACCCACAGCATCTGGGTGACGGTAAGAGGGGAGTCCAGACCGATGAACGCTCCCAGCAGCACGATCAGGCAGGCGCAGACGTTGATTGTCATCTGGAACAGGATGAAACGCTTGATGTTCAAGTACAAGGAACGCCCCCACAGGATGCCTTTCCCTATGCTGGAGAACGAGTTGTCGATGATCGTCACGTCACTGGCCTCCTTAGCCCTTGCCGTTCCGTCTCCCATCGAGAGTCCTACCTGAGCCTTTTTCAGGGCCGGGGCATCGTTCGTCCCGTCACCGGTGACCGCGACGACCTCGCCCATCTGTTGGAGAAGAGTGACAAGACGGACTTTGTCCTCAGGCCTGGCACGTGAGAGAACCCTGAGGGTAGGCAGAACCTCTTTTTTGAGATATTCATCACTCTTGGCGGCAAACTCGGAGCCTGTGATTGTCAGAGGATCGCTCTCAGACTTGCTGATGATTCCGGCCTGGCGGGCTATCTCGCTGGCGGTAAGTGCGTTGTCTCCTGTCACCATGATTACCCGGACTCCGGCGTGGCCGGAACAAGTGTCGATAGCCTCCCTCACATCTTCCCTGATCGGGTCAGCTATTCCGACTATTCCGATGAA
>CAKUSF010000050.1 GCA_934678915.1 uncultured Bacteroidales bacterium | reverse complement strand
ATGTAAGGCTTTGCCAAAGAACCGGTTGCGTAAGAATCAACACGACCGTATTTCTTAACTGTCATGGTAGAGAGATCAACGACAGCTAGCGTGTCCTTGGTCATGTTCTCGGACTTCTTCTTGTCAATCTTTTCCTGACGTGTCGTGGCGAACTGAGGTTTGATGCGTAGGTAGAGCCATTTCCCTTTTGGATCCAGTGAGGCTTGATAGCCGCGTGGGATGCTGATCTCGCGGCAGGAGGCTTTGCCTTTTTTCTCAGGAGTCATATTCCTGACATAGAGGGTTCCGTCCCCTTCTTGAGGGTTGACGCACCACACGAGCACGTTGCCGTCATCGCTTTTCTGGATGTCGGAGACGCTTTGCCACGAGTCATAGACATCGTGGTCCATCGCTTTTTTCTGAGCCGATGCTCCTGTCATTCCCGACAGGGCGGCAGCGATTGCCAATACTGGCAGTAGTTTGTAATTCATGATATTAAAAATTTTGATTTTTCGCCTTGCGGATGGCCTCGTAGTAGTCATGACGGGCCGGGTTCTCAGGGAACCAGCCTTTCAGAACGCGTTTTTCCTGCTCAAAGACCTCCAGAATACCCCAGAAGCAAGAAAAAGCAGCGGCCCCTAAGATGGTAGAGACGACTTCATGCTTCATGAATATGGAAGCAGCGGTGAAGGCCAGTCCCGCAAGCAGAAGCAGCCACCAGCTGCCTTTACCCCAATGATACTCCATTTTAATGACGATGGGATGACATATTCCTATGATGAGGAATGTTGCTGCACCGACGATTACTCCGCTTAAGTTCATGTAAATTCAATTTTTAAGGAGACAAAAGTACGAAATTATTATGGATTTTCGGGGTTGATACCCATGATTCGCGATGATTTGCGGAAGTGTTTACCTACTTTTTGGTATTGTGCCAACGATAGATGAAAAGTAATTTTGCAGTCGGATAGTGATTATCGTCACAAAACAAGAATCTTTTAAGCCAAATGAAATGAAAAAGGCCTGCGGTCGGGAGACTCCGGGCTTTTTTTTTAGAAATTCTTGTAACAATCAACGAAAATATTCGTTTATATTGTGAAACGATAAAGAAACGATGACAAGAGAAGAGTCCATAAAGTTCTATAAAGCGCACGCTGGACGGCTGTACAACATCAGCTGGAGGATAGTCCGCGACAGCGGTGAGGCCGAGGAGATCATGCAGGACACCATACTCAAATTCATCACTTTGGACATAGTTCCCAACGACCCTGCTCAAGTGGCCGCGTGGTTAAGCAGGACGTGCATCAGAAAGTCAATAGATGCAGTGAGGAAGAAAAGGCGGGAAAAACTCTTTCTTGATGAATATGCTGGTGAAGTTTCTGAATATGCCGATGACACCACCACGATAGACGTTCCGCAAATGAGCGTCAGCTACGTTCGAAAGGTCATTGATGGGCTACCGGAATCATGCCGATTGATCCTAAACTTAGTGTTAGTGGAAGGCCTTGACTATGAGGAGATAGCTAGCATAACAGGGGAACGTGAAGGAACATTAAGGACACAGTTTTCAAGGGCAAAGGCTAAATTGGTTGAACAATTAAAGAGGGCAAGAATATGATTGATCTTAAGGAATATTTCAGCGGGAATCCTGAGGCGTTTGACGATCAGGAGCTACCTCTGGGGCACGAGACGAGGTTCGAGGCGAAGCTGGATGCATTGCTTGAGGCTGAGCATAAAGCTGAAAACAAGACGACTAGCGGAAAACGGAGAATGTTCACAAGGATATTCAGTGCTACTGCATCCATCGCGGCTGCTGTTGCCGCTGCGGTGATATTCATAAACCGTCCTTCTGAGAAAGTTGATTGGTTTGCTGGAGTGGCGGATGATCCCGTAGCAGTGTACCTAACATATTCAGAAAAAGTTACATCGATGTACGGGGAGATACTCTCTAGAGATTTGGAAAACAGGTGGGGAAGAACGGTGGGAAGCATCGCTGAGGAAACGGTTCCGATGATTGACCAACTGCCGGATGAACTTGATGACGCTGCTAAGGCTATCATATTAAAAGAATATTATGGAGAATTACTTAACGGACTAGATAAAATCAACAAAATAAAAGAGTTATGAAAAAGTTTATGTTTTTTGGGGCAGCAGCGCTCCTAATGTTCATCGCGAACGGCCTTAACGCCACAGCGGAGTACCCGGCAGAATCGTTGTACCTGACAGCAACGTCAAAGGTTAATACGGACTACACTAAATGCAAGTTCAACTGTAAGGATTTCATCGGGTTGGACCTAAGCGGAGTTGTTGAAGTAAACCTTGTCAAGTCAGATTCTTACAAAGTTGAAGTCACTCTTCCAAGCGTGCTTCAGGAATATCTTCAAGTGTACGTGCGTAACGGTGTCTTGAAGATAGGTTGGAACAAGACTATCCCAACAAAATTGCGGAGACAAATGGATAATTGGACGTGCAGGGCTGAAATCGCTATGCCAGAGCTTCGTAAAGTGGAAATGTCTGGAGCAACGAGCCTGAGATGCGATGACACTTTCGATCTTGGCAGAGGTGAACTATCTTTGGATCTGAGCGGAGCAAGTCACATTAAATCATTGAATGCCAATGCAGAAAAATTAGATGCTGAGATAAGTGGAGCGTCTTCTTGCGTGATGTATGGTAGTTATTATGAAGTTGAACTTGATCTTTCTGGAGCGTCTTCAAACAATTTCATAATCAAAGCTGACAAGTTAGAGGCTGATGTAAGTGGAGCGACCAATACAAGCCTTGACGGAGAATTTGGTAGAGTTGAACTTGACGCATCGGGGGCATGTGAGGTCAACCTTAAGGGGACAATTAGAAATCTTGAAGTCGATGCTTCCGGAGCCTCAAACGTCAAAGCCATGAATGCCGAGACAGAGAATGCTATTCTTGAGACATCTGGAGCGGCAAATTGCAGTGTTAGCGTTACGCGTTCCATCATGGTCGAGGATGCAACGGGAGCATCAAACATCAGATATAAAGCCCCTAAGGATCTGAGTGTTATGATAAAGTCCATCGGCAGGACTGCTTCGGTGGAGAGGGTTAATTAATGCTGGTACGCTTCGACAGGCTCAGCAGCCAGTTCGGTCACTGAGCTTGTCGAAGTGACATTAATTCTAAATAGCTTGCAGGGAGGCGTGACAGAGGGTCGCGTCTCCTGCTTTTGCCATAAAGAGGTACTCCTCGTCACTTGCCTTGCGGATGCCGAAAGCCACGTCATCACCCCTATGCACCTCACGCCTGAAATTGATGTCGATCCTAGTGAAGAGTCCGCTAGACAACACGCTCTCCGGCAAGAGGTTATAGAACATCTCAATGTAATGGGTGTTGTTCAGATGCCCGTTGAAATCACACTCACTGTAGCCAATTTCCTTGTGCTTGATGAAATCCGGAAGGAAATCCAGGATTCTTCGCGGGCTCTTGCAAGGAACAGGGATGTCCACCTCTGAAAGTCCTAGCTCAGGGAAAATCGGTTTTCTGGAATTTATGTCTATCACGCACCATTCGGTAGTGCCACGGCCTATTTCCTCACCCTCTGAATTTGTGAGCTTGACACATCTGTTGTAGGTGAGACCTTTACCTTTCACAGGCCAGACCTTGACATTATAGTTGTCATAAAGAGCAGGCCTTTCGTCAATCTCAAAGGCCGAGCGGAGCAAAACCCATGAGCGACCTGCGTTTTTCATTACGTCAATTCCGCATCCTTCCCTACGGATGTTCTGCCCGATGGCGTTGATGATGCTGCCGCAGATCGACGGCACTGTAGCGTGCCCTTGGAAGTCTATGTTCTCCGGGGCCACGGAGTATTCGAATGTGTTTACTATCTGTGTCATGTCTTGAATATTTACGATTCTAAATCAGCCTTGGAAAGTTATTCCCTCAGGCTGCACTGCAAAAATATCCAATTCTAATGTCGTGACGAAGAAAGTGTTGTCACAAGTGCTAAAAATGACACAAAAGTATGGTTTGGCGGAAAAATTGCAGTAAATTAGGGACGAAAAATCCGAATTTCAGATTTTATCCCAATGCTGTTTGGGACAGAAATATGAGCTTTGGGACAGAATATTAAGCCATGAACACACCATTGAGAGTCTCGAAAGGCTATTCACGCCAAGTCAAGTATGCGGTTCTGCTGCCGCTTTTCTTTTTCGTGTTCTGTTTTGTCTATAATCCGTTTTCTTTGTCGGATTTCTACAATGTGGGCGGGAAATCGTGGACTTTCCACCTTCTGATGCTATCTTGCATCATGCTAGGTGTTTTGGCCCTGACCAGACTTGTTTTCTCGTTTCTGTACAAGTATATTCCTTTCAAATGGTGGCACTATGTGGTATGGTGCTTCGGAGAGGTTCTGATCTCTGCATTCTTTTTCGCGCTCTACACGTCTCTATTCTACAGAAAGAGCGGAGGGATGCCTTACTTCACCGCTCTCCCCTACTGCTTTGAGGTTATCTGCTTGACTTTGGTCTATCCCTATCTGTTCAATGCCCTACTACGAATAATCTCGAACAAGAATCAAGATTTGATAGATGCTGGCAAGGCTCCGGATGAGTCACTTGTCAAGTTCTATGATGAGCACAAAAGGTTGAAACTGACGATAGATCCGGCTGCCGTGCTCTATGTGAGCGCGGATGCGAACTACATCAACATTCACTATCTGGAGAACGACAGGGTAAAGACTTACCAGCTGAGAAACTCCATGAAAAGCCTTGAAACGGATGCCCTCAAGCACGGATTCGTGCGCTGCCACAGGTCGTACTATGTTAATCCAAGGCACATCAAGGTCTTGAGCCGGGACAAGGACGGAGTGATTTACACGGAGTTCATCCGGGACGGGGTCGGGCATATTCCTGTCAGCAAGCAGTACTATGACAGTTTGGCGAAGTTACTTTAAATAGCCAAGTAATCTGACATTAGGATCGCAGGAGAGCTGCCCCGGATTGGTTCCGGGAGCGCCTTCTGGCACCGAAAGGCCACGTGATACATAGAATTTTGTCCAAAACTCCGTCACATTTCCTGTGCTGTCATGGAACGACATCGGAATCGTGCTGAAAACTGCATGCGAACCTTGTCCATCATCAGACTTATCCTTGAACACAAACGACTTCTGGACGAGTTCCGAACAGTATATGGCGCTGTCACTTGGCATGAATATCTCGTCGTAGGGGCTTCCCAAAAACTTCTCGACATTCCTAATGCTAGCTCCGACATCCAAGCCATCCACTCGTCCAACCAAGACAGCATCTGTCTCAGCAAACCTGACAATAAAGCTATCCAATTGGCATCGAGAGACTCCAAGACCGGGAACTGCTTCGATGATGTCACCTCCTGCATAAACGGCCACATGGTCGATCTTGAGGCCATCAACGCCCACAGTCACGTCAGTGATGTTGTTGCCAAGGCCGTTCACGACAAAGAGCAGATCACCGTCCCTTAAATCCGAGACAGTGACATTCCCAGATGAGCAGCCTATAAGTGTAATAATGAATAGTAGAGAGAGAATCTTCCTCATGAGAAAAGCCTTGCAGACAAATAATAGGCCTGAAATCATGGAGAATTCAGGCCATTATGCTACTCAAAAATTGTCGAGGATTACTCTGCGGAATCATCATCGCCACCGTACTGGGAGATGTTGTCATCCGGAAGAGCAGAATCCGCAGGAGCATCAGCAGAAGATCCTGCAACCTCCTCGTTCTCAGCATCCTCCTCACCTTCCAGCCATCTTTCCAATGCCTCAGCATCGTCAGTCTTAACCTTGATCTTCACAAGGTTAATTGAATCATCCGTCTCAACTGTAACGGCATAAAAAGAAGTGCCGTCCGGCTTCGGGTACTTGACAAGGTCAGGGAGATAATCACTGAAGCCTCTTGGATATTTTTCATTAAACGCTGCGGCAAGTGCTTCGGACATATTCTCGTAGCTTACCACATGCCTTTTCTTCTGATCTAGTGCCATGCTCATATAACCAAATAAAACTATTCAAAAAAAACGGACTGTAACAGTCCTCGTATTCGGGTGCAATATTAAGACATTTTTCCGAATTGCGAACTATAACAGCACTATTTTCTGAAAAAAAATGATTTTTGACGTTTTTTCTTCTCTGGATCACGTTCCACAAGGACAGGTTTCATGGTTCGAGGGTCGATTCCAGTGTAGTACATCACGGATGAGGTTGTCATAGGAGTAGGAGTGAAATCCTGCACCTGATCCATGAATATTCCTTTCAAGGCAGGATTCTTCGAAAGGTTCTCCATGTCTTTCATCGTGCAACCCGGATGCGAGGATATGAAATACGGAACAATTCCGGTACGACGACCATTCTGAGCGCAGATCTTGTCGAACTCCCAGCGCAACCTCTCAAAAAGTTTGAAAGAAGGCTTGGCTATGTACTGCAAGACTTTGTCCTCAGTGTGTTCAGGAGCGACTTTCATTCGTCCTGATGTGTGGTCAA
Organism: uncultured Bacteroidales bacterium; assembly: GCA_934678915.1. Taxonomy (GTDB): domain Bacteria; phylum Bacteroidota; class Bacteroidia; order Bacteroidales; family UBA932; genus Cryptobacteroides. Next base: position 7,723 of record CAKUSF010000050.1, on the reverse strand, counting down.
GAATCAAAGTCTTTAGATAAGGCTTCGAAGTCTCGTCCACAAAGCCCTTCTCATCAAGGAACAAATCATAACGGATGCCACTACCGATGTAGGAATGGCGGATTCCTGACACAGCATCAACTTTTTTATAGAGTTCAAGGATCTGTTTGTGAGACCGGTTCATATTCGGGCATGGAGCCGGGAAAAGGCAAGATTTTCTGCGGCATTTGTCGCATAAATCAGGATTCTTTCCTCGCATCCCGTACATGTTCGCGGTAGGAGCACCTAGGTCGGAGATATTCCCGGCAAACCCTGGCATTTTTGCCAATTTCTTAACTTCCGAAAGAATAGAGGCCTGAGAGCGGGACTGGATGAACTTCCCTTGATGAGCTGCGATTGTGCAGAAATTACACCCTCCGAAGCAACCACGATGAGTAATAATCGAATCTTTGATCATGTCATAAGCTGGAATCCTCTTTCCTTTGTAGCGCGGATGCGGCAACTTAGTGAAAGGCAAATCCCAGAACGAATCCATTTCCTCGGTTGTGGATGGGGAATATGGTGGATTGATCTGCACGTAACCGTCCCCGACAGGCTCGATGATCGTGGCCGGGTGCATCATGTTCGCGTGAGTCTCAATTAGATGGAAATTTTCCGCGAACGCCATCTTGTCCTTTTTGCATTCCTCGAACGAATGAAGCACCAAAGGATCCTTGACCTTCCATTTGCCGCTCATCCGAAACGCAATCTGCGGGATGTTATGAATATCATGAATATTCCGCTGCGCTTCAATGGCTCTTGTCAGTTCAAGCATCGGCTTCTCACCCATTCCGTAACAAAGGTAGTCGGCCTTACACCATTGTAAGATGGAAGGGACGAGTTCATCTTTCCAGTAATCGTAATGGGAGAGACGGCGAAGCGAAGCCTCGACTCCTCCGATGATGACAGGAACGTCTGGATAAAGATCCTTTAATATGTTAGTATAGACGCTGACAGCATAGTCCGGTCTTTGACCGAATTTTCCCTCTGGAGTGTAGGCATCATCGTGACGGAGACGTTTGCTGGCCGTGTAGTGGTTCACCATTGAATCCATCGCTCCTGCATTCACTCCAAAATAAAGTCTGGGAGCCCCTAACTTCTTAAAATCCCGTAAGTCATCCCTCCAATTGGGCTGAGGTACGACGGCAACTCTATAGCCAAAATGCTGAAGCCAACGGGCAATGCAGGCAGTGCCGAAAGAAGGGTGGTCCACAAAGGCATCACCCGTAAAAAGGATGATGTCAATGTAGTCCCACCCTAAGGCTTTGACTTCCTTTTGGGAAGTCGGAAACATGTAATCCGTCTCGGACATCTGGCTCTCTACATTCTCTCAGGCAGCTCGATTCCGAGAATGCCCATCGCCTTGCGGAGTACGGCAGAAAGGGTGTCAATCAGCACGAGACGCATCTTTAGGATGTCCGTGTTCTCCTCTTTAAGGATCGGAGTGTCATGGTAGTACTGGTTGAACTCCTTCGCCAGGTCGTAGGCGTAGTTGGCGATAACTGCCGGGGAATATGCCTGTGCACCTTCCGCAATCTTTGCCGGGAATGTGTTCAGAAGTTTTATAAGTCTGATTTCCTTTGCACTCAACTCGACCTTAGGAAGTGGAGAGGCTGCATATTCAATGCCCTTCTCCGCTGCCTTACGCAGGATGGAGCGGATGCGGGCGTGGGTGTACTGGATGAACGGGCCGGTGTTGCCGTTGAAGTCGATGGACTCCTTCGGGTTGAAGAGCATTGTCTTCTTAGGATCAACCTTGATGATGAAGTACTTAAGGGCTCCAAGACCAATCATGTGATAAAGTTTCTCCTTGTCCTCCTCGCTCATGTCTGCCAACTTGCCGGACTCATCGGAAGTCGCTCTAGCCTCCTCGTACATCTTTTGGATGAGGTCGTCAGCATCAACAACAGTACCCTCGCGGGACTTCATCTTGCCTTCAGGCAATTCGACCATGCCATAAGAAAGATGGAATATGTTGTCGGACCATTCGAATCCCAATTTCTTGAGAATCAGCTTCAGCACCTGGAAGTGATAGTTCTGCTCATTGCCCACGACATAGACATGAGAGTCAAGATGATACTCGGCAAAACGCCTTTCAGCAGTACCAAGATCCTGTGTTATGTAGACTGAGGTACCGTCCGAACGGATGAGGAGTTTTCTGTCAAGTCCATCGGCAGTAAGGTCACACCATACCGAGCCATCAGGGTCCTTAACGAAGACGCCCATATCCAAACCTTTCTGTACCAATTCCTTACCAAGAAGATAGGTCTGAGACTCATAGTAAACTTTGTCGAAAGAGATTCCGAGAGCCTTGTAGGACTCGTCAAAACCCTTAAGAACCCAACTGTTCATCTTAGCCCAGAGATCATGGACCTCTTTGTCACCGGCCTCCCATTTCTGGAGCATCTCGTGAGCCTCCTTCAGGCAAGGAGCCTCTTTCTTGGCGGTCTCCTCGTCCATTCCTCCAGCCACAAGTTCCTCAACCTCTTTCTTGTAGATGTCGTTGAAAGCAACGTACATGTCTCCTACGAGATGATCTCCCTTAATGCCCGTTGATTCAGGAGTGGCACCATTGCCCACCTTGAGCCATGCTAGCATGGACTTGCAGATGTGCACTCCCCTGTCGTTGACAAGGGTCGTTTTGATCACATTATTGCCGCTAGCTTTCAAAAGCCTTGACACAGAATCACCTAGCAGGTTATTTCTGATGTGACCGAGGTGTAGAGGCTTGTTGGTGTTCGGAGAAGAGAACTCGACCATGATGTTCTTGCCGGTTTTAGGCAAGTCACCGAATTCCTTGTCTGAGACAATCTCACCAAAGAGTTCGTTCCAGAACAGATTGGAAAACATCAAATTAAGGAAGCCCTTCACACAATTATATTCAGAGATCTCTGGCACGTTGGTCTTAAGCCATTCTCCGATGGCGCTTCCTGTGTTCTCCGGAGTGGAATGAGACAGGCGCAACAAAGGGAAAACGACCAATGTGAAGTCTCCTGTAAATTCCTTCCTTGTGACGGAAACCTGAAGAGTGGATGGTTCAATGTCAGCGTTATAGAGAGCCTTGATGGCTTCTGAAGCCTTCGTGGCGATGAAAAGTTCCGGAGTCATTAGCCGAGATACGTTTTTAGAAGTTTACTTGCAGACGGTTTCTTAAGCTTCCTGATTGCCTTTTCTTTAATCTGGCGAACCCTTTCGCGAGTCAGATCAAGTCTTTCGCCAATCTCTTCGAGGGTCATCTCCTGGCAGCCGATGCCGAAGAACGACTTGATAATCTCACGCTCACGCGATGTAAGAATCTGTAACGATCTCTCAATCTCTGTGCTGAGAGACTCGTTCACAAGACCTCTGTCAGCCATCGGAGAATCATCGTTAGGAATCACATCCAACAGGCTGTTATCCTCGCCCTCAACGAAAGGTGCATCGACAGACACATGCCTTCCAGAAACCCTAAGGGTGTCAGAAATCTTGTCCTGAGGAATGTCAATCATCTCGGAAAGTTCCTCGTTTGAAGGACTTCTTTCATTTTTCTGCTCGAATTGAGAGAGAGCCTTGTTTATCTTGTTCAGGGAACCAACCTGATTGAGAGGAAGCCTTACAATTCTGGACTGTTCGGCAAGAGCTTGAAGGATTGACTGACGGATCCACCACACTGCGTATGAGATGAATTTGAAACCTCTCGTCTCATCGAACTTCTCGGCAGCCTTAATCAGACCAAGATTGCCTTCATTGATCAAATCCGGAAGGCTAAGACCTTGATTCTGATACTGTTTTGCAACGGAGACAACGAATCTAAGGTTGGCCCTAGTAAGTTTTTCCAATGCTTTCTGATCACCCTTACGAATCCTCTGTGAGAGTTCAACTTCTTCTTCCGGAGACACCAACTCCTCGCGACCGATTTCCTGAAGGTATTTGTCCAAGGACGCGCTTTCGCGGTTGGTGATTGACTTTGTAATCTTTAATTGCCTCATATATACTGTTATACACAAATTTCCCTGACGGAAGGAGCGGATCCATTTCCGTCAGGGAAACTCTATCCTAAACCTTCTTCAACTACTCTTTACTGAATCCGAAGAAAGCTTTTCTACCGTTGGCTGTGACACCCTCGATGTAAACTGCCCTCTTAGCGGACTTGGCGATGTTCAAGACATCCTGAGGTGTGCCGACCGGTTGGTCATTGACATAGGTGATAATCATCCCTTCTGAAGCTCCGGCCTCTAGCATCTTGCCACTGCCGACTGAAGTAATAAGAACTCCTTTCTTCAAGCCGTACTTTTCAAGGGCCTCTTTATCAGCTTCTTTAAGAGTACTTCCGAAGAAAGCAATCTCACCGTCACCTACTACTGTACCATTCTCACGACTAGTACCTGAAAATGTCACCTCAATCTCCTTCACCTTGCCATCCCTGACAATTTTCAGAGTAGCCTTGTCACCAGGATGGAAAGAATTGACCTTGACCTGAACGGCAGCACCGTCCTTGACAGCTGCGCCATCGATAGCCAAAAGAACATCTCCTTTCTTAACACCAGCCTTTTCAGCGGCTCCTCCTTTGACAACCTCAAGAATATATACGCCCTCAGCAGAAGAAAGTTTCAATTTTTCCAACATATCGTTTAGAGAATCGTACTTGAGATCTTTTGCCAAAGCATCGGTAAAGCTAGCCATGCTAACACCAAGCATTGCCCTCTTCACGGAACCGAAATCAATGAGATCACTAACAATCTTCTTCACGATGTTGACTGGAACAGCGAATGAATATCCAGAATAAGATCCTGTCTGAGAGACAATCGCTGTGTTGATTCCGACTAGTTCACCAGTCTTGTTGACAAGTGCTCCTCCAGAGTTTCCAGGATTGACAGCCGCATCTGTCTGGATGAACGATTCGATGTGTACTGTGTTGTTCTCCCTTGGATCATGGGCCATGGAACGGCCTTTGGCACTGACGATTCCTGCCGTGATGGTTGACCTGAGTTGATAGCCTAGCGGACTTCCGACGGCAAGTACCCATTCGCCAAGCCTAAGCTGATCTGAATCTCCGAACGGAAGAGTTGGAAGACCTTGAGCATCAATCTTGATAAGAGCCACATCAGTGGCAGGATCTGTACCGATTACCTTGGCATCATAGGTCTTGTTGTTGTTCAATGTCACCTGAACCTTTGTGGCGTTGGCTACGACATGGTTGTTGGTAACTATGTAGCCGTCAGGGCGTATGATCACACCAGAACCACTTCCCTGCTGCTCTCTCGTCTGAGGCTCAGTCTCACCGAAAAAGAAACGGAACAGAGGATCGACCATCTGGTACTGCTGGGTAACCGTCACCTCAACATAGACAACAGCGTCCACTGCAGCTTCTGCGGCATAAGTCAAATCAGGATAGTCAGACTGTGCCAGATTGACAGTCTTTGTGACCATCCCACTCTCCGTTCTTGTCACTTTGTCTCCCTCTTCTACGGTTGCCGCCTTGACGACACCATAAGCCGCCAGCACACTGAACAACACTGACAGCATCACTGTTACTAAACCTTTTTTCATTTTTGACATATTAATAAAACTTATAAAAAATCATTTCCTACGGTTTCGTATGGCATTTCCGAAACCCCAGCCAAAAAATCAAATATGATGCCATAATATTAAGGGAATATTCGTATATTTGCCTTTCACAGAGGTCACACACCAGTGGCCGACTAAACAACGAATTAAAAAACACACGAATATGAAATTCAACGTCTCAAGCACAGAACTTCTGAAAGGGTTGATGGACATTTCCAAGGCCATCCCGGCAAAGTCCGCACTGCCGATTCTTGAAAATTTTCTTTTTGACCTAAAAGGGAACATACTAGAGGTAACAGCTTCTGATTCAGAACTTACCCTCAGGACAGAAATCGAGGTTGACACAACCGAGGAAGAAGGGAAAATCGCTGTTCCGGCCAGGCATATCATTGACCTGCTGAAGGAACTTCCTGACCAGCCTGTTGCAATCAACACTGCCAGCGACAGCTCTATTGAGTGCAAATGGTCAAGCGGTAATTCAGTCTTGCCTTTCTTCCCTGCCGAGGACTATCCGGAAATCAAAGGAACAAACGATGATGCAGAGAGGATCGAATTCCCGGCAGAAAGCCTTATCGAAGGCATCAACAGCACTATCTACGCTACTGCCGATGATGAGATCAGACCTGCGATGAATGGAATATTCTTTGATTTCGGTCCAGAATCAACAACTCTTGTGGCTTCTGACTCGCATAAACTCATCTGCTACACGGCCAAGGAGGTCAAGACTCCTGAAAAGTGCTCTTTCATCCTGCACAAGAAGCCAGCAGCAGTTCTAAAGTCTATTCTTGGTAAAGATGATGGGATTGTCGAAATTGCTTTCGACTCAAGCACTGTGCTGTTTACATTTGGCAAAACTACGATGGTGTGCAGGCTGATTGTCGGCAAGTATCCTAAGTACCGCGATGTCATTCCTCAGAACAACGCAAGTGTACTGAAGATCGACAGAGCGCTGTTCTTGAACATAGTAAGGCGTGTTGCTGTCTGCGCGAACAAAGCATCAAATCACATCAAGTTGGATCTAAAACCAGGACAGATGGAGATCACAGCACAGGATCTCGGCTTTGCCATTGCTGCCTACGAAAAGGTCGCCTGCGACTACAACGGAGACGAACTCAGCATCGGTTTCAAGTCCACTTTCCTTACCGAGATTCTCGCGAACATGAATTGCGAGACCGTAGTGATGAAGTTCGCTGATGCCCGCAGGGCAGCATTGATTATTCCTTCCGAGGATGACGCAGAAAGCGGCAAGATCTGCGGAATCCTGATGCCAATTATGGTTTAATTCAGAGAGAATCATAGCTATGGAACTTTCTCTTGAGAGACCTTTGCTTTTCTTCGACATAGAGAGCACGGGGCTTAATATTGTCAATGACTGCATTGTCGAGCTCAGTTTTGTAAAGGTGTTCCCTGACGGGCATCATGAGGTTAAGACATGGAGGGTTTGTCCGTGGGACTACACCCTACGCAAACAGCATCCTATTAATCCGGAAGCCAGTCAGGTAAACGGAATTAAGGACGAGGATGTTGCCGGGGAAAAGAAATTCATAGAAATCGCCCCAGAAGTCGTCAAATGGCTAAAAGATAGCGACTTGGCAGGCTACAACTCCACCAAGTTCGACTTACCTATGTTGTCCGAAGAACTTGAGAGGGTAAGGGCCTACTGCCTGCGCAGACTTGCTGACCCAAGGAACACTCCAGAGAACAAGGAGAAGGCTCAGGCGACACTTGAGGCCACTGACATCGACCTTCACTCCAAGCAGATGATTGATGTTCAGACAATCTATCATTACATGGAGCCGCGTAACCTCAAGGCCGCCTATAGGTTTTACTGCGGTGGGGAGGATTTCGAGAACGCACATTCTGCCGAGGCCGACACAATGGCCACGTACGAGGTTCTGAAAGGGCAACTTGACATGTACCAGACACCAACGAAGTACCACGAGCAGGTGCTTAAGAACGATGTCGATTTTCTAGCTAGCGTGGCAGGACGACCTCGCACAGTAGATTATGCCGGCCGCTTGATACTCGGCAAGAATGATGAACCTACAATCAGTTTCGGGAAGCACAAGGGCAGAACCGCCCGTGAGGTCTACGAGACAGAACCAGCATACTTCGCATGGATTGAGAACGGTGAGTTCACGATGGACACCAAGCGGCA
>CAKUSF010000049.1 GCA_934678915.1 uncultured Bacteroidales bacterium | reverse complement strand
GAAGGGAAAGGAAGTCGTGAAGGTAGGCATGAGCTTTTCCGTGAAAGAAGGCGTGAACACCTTGGACTGGAAAGTGATGCACAGCATCTAATCCTCAAGGATGAGGCCAGCAGACCTGAACCAGTTCTGCGACATTGCCGGAACGGACAACAACGAAATCGCACTCAGCCTCTTCACTGAAGAAAAATATCTGATCTTCTTCTCCCAAGGTTGAATTAATATTGTGAAAAACTATGTTCTCCAACGCTTTCAGTGATTGAAATGTTTGCAGCTACATAGCGATTCTTTTTCAACGAATATAGCCATTTCCTAAAATTCAGGAAACGTTTAGCCGATTATTTCCTAAAATTCAGGAAACTCTCGCTAAGGATTAAAGCCACTTATCCTTTCGACAATGCAACATAAGGAATAACAGTGAGCGCAGTTTCCTTTTTTCAACAACCATCGGGCATTCGCAGGATAGCAGACAGCTGCCGAGAGGCAGGCGTGGAAGAGCCAACATATACGGATGGGAAAGGATTCGTGACTGTTTGTTTCAAGAGGCCTTCATATAAGGGTACCCAAACTAGTACCCAAACTACGATCGAGGCTGTTCTGGAGCAAATAAGAAAAAATCCAGAAATCACCCGCGAACAGTTGACGAAGATTCTATCGAAATCACCTGATACGATAAAAAAAGAATATCTCACGATTAAATAGAATGGGCAGAATTGTCCGCATAGGACCGCAGACATACGGAGGCCAATGGAAAATTCTTGAATAGACGCTGATTCTCATCGACGATCCTCGGAACGAAAACCAACATTTTCCAAACACCCGGTTCCCTGCCGGAAGATCTCCATTAAGGGGCGCTTATAAATGGCTGATATATTGCCGGTAGGATTTCCATGTCTGAGATTTGCTCAGGCGTTCCTTTCTGACGGAAGAAAGGAACTCCTTCTCTGAGACATTCTCGTCCATCAGTGCTGACAAAAGCGAGTTTGACTCTTCCACTACTGGCCTTAACTCAGAGCGATGCTTTCGGAGCATCCAACGCAGGTCTGCGTGATACCTGTCGTAAAACGGATTCTCCGCAATCAATCTCTGGATGATATCAACTCCCGGATCACCGTAGTGGGATTCGTTGAGCACCGCAAGACGGTACTTGAACTTGCGGAAAGAAGCCGAATCAAGTCCATTGTCGATAGTGGCACGATAAAGCTCAATCATCTGATTGTAAAGCGTTTCGACCGTTTCCCAATCTTCCTTTTGTTCAAGCGCTCTTGCCAATAAGTAAATACCGTTGAAATTGCTGTCCGAAGCCGAAACAGTTGAGAGAAGCAATCTTATGGCTTCATCAGTCCTCCCCGAATATAACAGGCCAGCCGCATTCAGCAAGACACTTTCTTTGCTATCATTCGGTATGGCCTGCCAGTCCTGTCCAAACAGACAAGTGTCATCGGCCAAATATGACATCGCCCTGTTCATGAGGTCGTAGGCATAGAACACATTGCCGCTGTGTGCTTCTGCATCACACATCGCAAACAATCTTGTGGCAGCTCCGTCATAGTCTCCCGTTCGTTCATATTCATTGACCGCCTCACCGATGGCAAGTTCAGACGAGATGACATTCTCATCATTGTAAGTCGATGCGAACACAAGCGCATCGTGTGACACCTTGACGGAGTTGAAGCCTATCTTACGAACGAGTTGCAGTCCTTCCAACGATCGGCAACGGCTCAGAGCAACGTACGCCTGACCGCAGGAGAACGCTCCACTTCCGAAATCTATGGCGACTTTGTCAAACGTCAGAGACTGACTCTTGTGGATCGTGATCGCCCAGGCAAGACGAAGAGGAAATTGTGTGACCTGGCCAACCACCTTCTTCGTGCAGACTTTGGCCTTCTCGTCGTACTCGTATTCATAAGCCTCCCATGTCTCACGCCCGACAATCTCTTCCGATCCGTTTTCAAGAGTGACCGCGATGCTGTTTTCATCAACGGCAGAGACTTTGGCTATTGTCCCGTTTGCCCATCGTCCGAGATCATCGTTGCGGAGAAACATCACTTGCGCACCTTCCTTGAGGATAAGGTTGTCCTCCACAACGTCACGAAGCCTTTCGGCCTTTCCGTCGTAGATTGCCTTGAAAGAGAACTCTTCCTTATCAATCTCACTAAGATGCGTGTCGTTTATGACATTCGCATCCTTGCGGTATGACGTCAATGTGATTCTCATCCCGTCGGAATCTTTTCCTGAATCATCGGATACGGCATGCGAGTTAATCTCCTCCAGATCATTCAGGCTGACTTTTCCTGTCCGGAAGTGGTCCAGAATTTCGATGAAACGCAAGTCGTTCTGCCGGTAGATCTTCTGAAACTCAATCTTCGGCAACGGGTTGTTTTCGATACACCACGCTTTATAAAAGAACGTGCAGTCAGAACCGTAGATGCGGCGCAGTGTCATGGAGTCTTCTTTTTTTATGACTGGTGGCAATTGGAAGATGTCTCCGACAAGCACCATCTGGATCCCGCCAAACGGAAGGCAAGAATGACGGCAGCGTCTAAGCATCCTGTCTACCGCATCCATTATGTCACAACGGACCATTGACACCTCATCAATTATTATGGTGTCAACGTTCTGAACCAGCGCGATTTTGTCGGAATTCATACTTCCGTAGCTGCGTGGCCCCTGCACACCAAGGTCCAATCCAAAGAATGAGTGGATCGTCTGCCCTCCGGCATGAATCGCAGCCACACCGGAAGGAGCAAGCACTATGAAGTTCTTGTTTACGACTTCCTGCACATTCTTGAGGAATGTGGTCTTGCCGGTGCCAGCCCTTCCTGTCAGAAAGAAACTTTTGTTGGTCTTAGCGATCAAGTCGTAGGCGTAGCACATTTCGCGGTTGCTTGTATCAATAGTTGGATTGGTGTTGTTTGAGTTCATAGATATTCATAGTTTATTAAGGTTTACGATTGTTAAAGGCATGTGTGGCTTCTAATGTCCGCAGCCTATGAGTTGCGTTGTCCTGGATGTCTCACCAACCAAGGTCTCGGAGAGCCTAGCCAACTCGGAGTCGGTCGGATTACCTAATCCGAGCAGTCTGCAAGTACTTGCAAGATACTCCTTCAGCATTTTAGCCGTCTCGGATCTGGCCGCATCCTCACTCCAGACATAGCTATTGAAAAAACGCTCTTTCACCAGTTTTGGCTTCTGCCCATCCCATATGTAGAGACGTATGCCATTCAGAAAGGTGTAGTAATAGCCATGTCCAATGCTGAAGTTGACGGCAAGGTATTTGGACAGCCTTAGACCTTCCTGATAGGTGTTCCCGGCAGCCGACGTGTAACCTGGGGTCAGGAACATTTTAGCAATCTGGTTGTAGGTTATGTTGTTTCCAAGCGTCGGGAGCGCTGACTTAACAGCGGCTATAAGTGAGTTATTATTCATGTTCATATTCATTTAGATTTGTTAATGGTCTATTGTATTTCAAGTGTTTAGATGTACAGATAGTCTTTGCAGCATTTCATCTGTCGGCAGTATGCCTTCAGAATCACAGTAGCGTTACCCTTTAGGTGAGAGTCAACATCCTGCGAGAAAATGATATCCACCATCTTCTTTACAGATGAGATAAGCTCTTCAGTCTTCACACCACCTACTGCCGAGATGTTGTCTTTCGCATATTCGACCGCGGCCTCTTTAATCTTGTCCAACAATGCAGGCAAGTTGAAGTATGACTTCTCTGGCCAGTCAAACGTCCGGATGACCTTCAGCTCGTCACCGTTCGGAATCATCAGACGAAGCTTGTTCATGAACGTGAAGGAATGATACAATCCCTCTGTGTGCTCCACCAAAAGGCTGCCACCTATCGCCACGTACGTAATCTGACGGTGACCATTGTTGGAGACATGCTGATCCACGATGTACATGTGCTTGTCAGAGTCGAAGTAGGGAACATCGGCAGCCTTGGTCCCGAACTCCGGAAAGATCATCTTGAAGGCCTCAGTTGTCGGAATGCTATTTTGAGTAGTCTTTTCAAGTATCATAGTTTATTGAGTTTTTAAATTTCGGTTGCAAAATTACCGCATCCCGGCCAATCGCACAATATGGATATTAAGAACTAAATTTTTCTCACTATTTTTATGCATATTCTTACTTAGAATGGTTATTTCCGTTTTTAGCCACTCCAACATTCATCCAAATTGTTTACCTTTGTCTAAATTGCTGATCAAACATGTCAAAAACATCCGATAAACTGCTCCGATGGAGATTTCTTGATCACCTCCTTTCACAAGGTCGTCCCATTTCCCAGATCGAGATAATGGAGGCATACCAGAGTAATCCCGATCTGCGCCAGATTAAAGCTGAAGAGTACGGTCGAAAGAACCGGCCTAAACAACTGGAAGCGCTGATCAGGACTTATCGTCCGACGCTGAGGAAAGACCTGACTATTTTCAGAGCGACTCTCGCGAAGAATGGCTTACCGAATATGCTTATTGTCGAGAGAGGAGCCGAAGAGAAGCAATACGAAGACGGAAAGGATCTCCGGACAAAATTATTCCGCTATCGGGATCCTCACTTCAGCATCATACCTTACCTCACCTGCGGGATGACTGACAGTGAATATTCCAGATTAGTCAAAACCATAGAAAAACTCAAAGGCATCCTAAGCGACAGAACTTACGATGAGATCCGTTTCTCCGTGCTGAGCCGAGTGGAATCCGACTACGGGAAAGGTGTCCAGTGCGTTGAATATGAAGACAATCGAAGATTGAAAGGACGTCAATTCCGTCCAACAATCTATAATGCCATCAAAAACAGGCAAATCCTCCACGTCAAGTACAAGACATTCAAAGGACAGGAATATGAATATGACTTCCACCCTTACCTTCTCAAGCAATACAACGATCGGTGGTTCGCTTTCGGCCTCTACCCGGAAGACGGGAACCGCTACTTCAATGTCCCTTTGGACCGGTTAGTGACAGACCCTGTCCCTATGGGACACTACGAAGAGTCTAACCCGGCAAACTACTCTGGGCATTTTAACACAATTGTCGGTGTGACAAGACTCGATGGGAGCGACATGGAACACATCATCGTCAAGATACACGACATCGACTCCTGGGGACGCGCCATCACCAAGCCCCTCGTCTCCCAACAGATCGAGAACGATTTCGATCCTATCACCGGCTTTGGCACCATCGCCATAGACGTGTATCCCAATGACGAACTCTATTCCAAGCTCCTCTCCTGGGGCAAAGACATCGAAGTCGTGTCACCTGCAAACGTACGAGAGGAGATGAAGTTTATTGTGGAGGAAATAGCTAATCGTTATCATTGAACCACATCTGCATAGCTGTCAAGTGGAAGATTATACAATCTTGCTTCGTTTATGACAGCCACACAATTGTAATCATCCCAAAAGCACGATGCTTAGGGTTTTCCATGGAAGTCACCTAGTGTTGATGTTGAACAGTTCTTTTTCCAAAACACCATAAAGCTTATCGGCAGAATTATGATTGTCATACAAACTGAAAGCCAGTATACAATTAGTCTTGCATTTTTCGTGAACCTCTGGGTATAACTTCGCACCAGTAATAAAAAGTGCTTTACTGCCCATACCGCCATAATTCTTTACTGCGGCAGCGAATTTGTCTATGTCAGTCTTGTCAAAAACACTTGTCTTACATTCCACAAACAGTAACTTTTTCCCTGTGTGAACAATGATATCTATCTCATTTTTGCTTTTCCTTATGCCGTCCTTTCCATAAGGTTTATATGGGAACACAACATTCATCCAGATTTCCTGCGCTCTACTCCATCCTGAAAGTAACTTGGCCACCTTATACTCAAACCATCCCGAATTGATCACAAGATTAAACGAATGTCGGGATGTAAATCTGAACGTACTTCTTTGTCCACCCTCACCGTCAACCATCTTTAAGTTCACATAACTGCCATCCCCCTTTGTCTTGTCCCATTCTATGGCCGCATCTCCATACTTAACTGTATTCTTACCCTCTTCATATTTTTTCTTATTAGCCTTCACAGGTATAGTCAACTCATTGAATTCAGTTTGGCTAAACATCCGCGCTTGCTCAATGCCTTCCAACACATCATAATCTTGTGCCGTATAATCCGACTCGAGAACTTTAGACAGTACTCTTTGGTTATTATAGCTCATTATTGTGGCGATTCCTGACGGCAACGTGATTTCTCGCTTAGTTTTGTTGGTACAGTTATAAAGAAAGCAATTCTGGTCTATGTAGCATAATGTCAGATTACTATAATCATGTGCCAACTCTGAAAAAGCGATAGTCCAGGCCTTGGTTCCACTTGACAGATTGACTTCGACCTGATCTTCAGCATAGTAGGACAAGAATGATCTTAAAGCCTCTACGATTCCCAAATAATCCACAGACGGGAAACTGGTCAATTGGCAATAGCCGCTCTTGTTGTTCATCTTATACACCCCTGCCATAATCTTATCTGCCTGAGGTTTGCTTTCTTTGGAATGAAGGAGAATCACTTCATCCGCATGGCTCTCTAATATTCCCAAATAAACGGGCATAGCCTGACCTCCCACCAAAGCAACATGAATTTTTCTACTCATAATTGTTATTCGTCTGCTTATTTTAAAATGCAGCCTCATCTTCCCAAGCCAACCAAACAATGATGGTAACATTGGTCCGGAACAGCAAGCCAAATCTCACCTTATTAACTGTCCTCGAAAGACATGGCTGTATCTTAATAATATTAACGATCTTAATTTCTTTTAATTGTTTAACCTTGCAACACTCACATACATTCGATGCGGATGGGTAAGAACATTACTGTTGAATAGCATTTAATACCTGTTCAACAGCAGCGTCCCCTATGTACGGCAAGAACTCCTTACGGATTTTCTCAATAGCCCATTTCCCGTTATTTCTTCTCTCTCGCGGATTTATTGTCTGATATATCTTGGATAGGTTCTCAGCCACTACGTCAATATCATTTGAAGACAATTCACAACCCATTTCTTTCATGTATTATTTGACTCTTCCTATATATGCCGTTGGTGTGCCATTGAATGGAGAGACCGGAAGATACGGACGTATTCCTTGCCCCGATGCATTAATCTTTTGAATCAGAGATTCACATATAGCAATATAACGATTGATCTCCGTTAACTTATCCGGCAAATGGGTCCGAAGTTCAAGAAGCCTATCCTTAATTTCGGATAAGGAGCTAGTAACGGCTTTTTTCTTCTCTTCAGTCGCAAAGTCGCCTCGAAGAAACGATCCCTCTATTTCAGAAATATTCTGTATAATATTGTTGAACACCTCTTCATATTTAGCCTTATTGATAGCTTCAATGATAATCTGATATTGCTCAGCTTTCTCGTGTATGTCTGGATAAGGACTATCTTTCAGTTCGTCAATTAATTTCTGCGCTTCTTCATAGCGTTCATCACGAATACGAGAGCCGATAATGATACATAATTCTTCTTGCCGTTCACGTGTTGACGCTTTATTGTCTTCATTATCTATCTTGTCCTTAACATCATTTTGACTATTCCTCTCCGAAGGGTTATAGGTTACAATGTTACTTGGCGTCTGCCCCCGCTCAATTTCTGTAAACAAAGGGAGATTCTGGGTGTTGTCCTTGAATTCATTTTGGCCATCTGTGCTCATCTTCATATAGTCGTATCCGGCATTACTTCTGATACCTTTAGCCATTGCGATGAGCTCTCTAACAGAAGGCGCGTTAACCCAACCTGCTCCAATGCCATCTTTCATCACTTGTCTGAATTTTCCCAAATAATAATTAACGGCATCGTGCTCATCCGGATCCGATTTCGGGACTATATGTATTGCATTGACGCGATCTATCTTTAAACATACTTTCCCATACCCAAGAGGCTTGGCCTCCCCGACGGAGTGGTAGCAATCAGGGTTTCCGTTGAAGGTCAATGCAGATATCATCGCCCCCAATTCACATTCCCTCAGATTGTGAAATGTTATTCTACCTGTGAATGTAGTTCCTTTTTGTAAAGGAGTGAATGAACAAGATATTTTGTCACCTCCTTTAATTGGGGAAAGCAGAGCATTCCGTACAGGGTATCTTTTACGTCCTTTAATCACCGCATCAGGATCATTCCAAGAACCAGAAAAAACATATAGAGGGGCATACGATGGCTTAGGGCTTCCCAAAACGGTAGTTACTTTATCGCAAACGTATACTGGATCTTTTGCGAAGGCTGGAGATATGACAACTCTGCCTTTAAGTGGTTTTAGTGCGGTGTCGGCTGTTCCGAAAATGCATTCCGCAAGATCTTTTCTTACACCACTCTGCAGCGAAGCCGGAATGGCACCTTTTATGAAGTTTGCGGAAGGAATCCTGAACATAAATGCGATTCCTATGGATTCAATAGGTCCGGCATTCCCATTTCTTCTCATAAAAAACACCGGTACTCGTTTATTCTCATTCAGATAGTCCTTCCATACAGTCTTGAAATCAAAGTTGTTCTTATGAATCGTCATAAAATCATCGATCACTTGCTGATCCACAGTTTCTGTGTCGTCTGAATCGAAGAACACAAATTCATAATATTTTCCTTTCCACTTATACTCTCCTGTTCGCCTGTCAATCTCTTGTTTACGTTGGCTTGACTGGCCAGTAACCACAATGGTTCCAGATTGACCGTTTGAATTGAAACTGGCGATGCTTCTATTGTATTCATCGGGTAACGTACTGAACTTTCCTCTTAATACCTTCTCAATGTCATCGCATTCTCCTTCATCAGATTTTAGGCTCAGATGAAGGATGTCAGTATATTTATAGTACGCAGATTTTAATTTTTCTTCCGCTTCTTTATCTGCATTATTACGGTCTATCTGCAGGTTGCGTCCGAAAACTGACAAACTTGTTCCAAAGTGCTCATCAATATCCTCAGGCGAAATCCTTCCGGGGGTCCCGCAATCGTTGATGTAGTAAATGTCTTTACCATCCTCTGTCACATCTTTGTGCAACCAGCCACATTGCACATTTTTTATATGGTCTCTGTAAAATGGGCCGTTGCCGGTGTTGCTCAAATCCCTAATCCCAAATCTTGCATCTTGAACCTGCGTCATCTTACCGAAACTTAGGATCTCAAGAACGCTGCGGATTTCGCCTTTGATGGAGGTTCCAGGAATGAAATATCTTCCGTCTGTTGTGTGACTAGTTGTGTGACTAAAGGTGTTGTCTTTAGCGTTTTTCGTCTGTCCGTTACGAACAAAAACAGGTGTCTCGGCGGTCATGGTATAATCAATGCTGCCGCTCACTCCGTCCTCAAACGGGATGTCCTGCGAGATGTGGTTTGCCCATTCTGGATAAAATGCCGTTTTTTCCAGCGGTACGAAATTGTATGGTGCCTTAATCATTGTTACCTCCTTTTATTAGTGGTCCGAAACCCTTGAATACCAGTCCTGACGGGCATAAAGTTTTCCAATTATCATTGATTACGTCTTCTGTCTCAGTCCAAATTCTGGCAAAGTACAGAACCTTATCGTCCAGATTAAGTCGACTGGACGGGGCATATTGCTCAATATTTCCTTCTGTCAACTTTTCACCAGAAACGTCATTAAACTGTCGAGTCTTGCCAGAATAGGTGTTTATGATATACTTCCCGTCTATGAACCTGATGCTGACGGAGCGGTCTTCGACCATGTCATATAATTGACCTTCTACAACGAACGGATTTACCGCATCATCAAGTTCGAGCTCCACCTCCTCATTGTCAAAGACTTTAGGTGTCTGCTTATCGCTATACCAGAGATATCCCTGATATGCAGTTCTCTTTATCGTGTGTTTCATTACTGTTCTGATTTATTATATTCACATCTGAATATGCCATGTCCGCGTCCGCTGGCTCCTCCGAGAGGCAATGTGCCTCTGTCGATGTCTTCGAGCGCTTTCTTTAAGCAATCGATCGCTTCATTGAAATCCTCGGAATTTGTGTCAGGCTTCTTAATCAAGATGCTTGTCTTAAAATGAAGATGCGAGTCTGTCCCGTCAATTACCTTCTCTGAAAATAACGCACCGTCCATCGCTCCGCTTGTGAATCTGTCTATTTTCACGTGGTTGAATACCTTCTCCTCTTTCTCTGTTACCGGATATTCTCCGATAATGTCACTGAAGAGGCATAGGCCGCATTTCTGTCCTTCGTTCGCATCCTGATATCCGAAAAGTTCACGTACAGCTTGATTCTTATCTGCAGTATATTCATCGAAATCCTCCTCAGGAGTGGACATAGCAAAAACCTTATGCTTGTCATTGTAGGCATTGTAATAAAAAGCGACTCTGTGAGCTAGAGCCCCCTTCAGAGATGCCGCAGGGATAAGAAGTACATTGTTAATGAATGAGCCTCTGCCATTCTCCCATTTGATAAACGATTCCTTTACAGGGGTAGCATCCACCTCATTGTCTCCCAAGCCTGAGCCGAATGAGAAGAAATCCACCGGAGTCAGTGTCAGATCGTACTTGATCCAGCCTACTGATGTCTGCGGAGACATCTCATAAGAATTCCAACTATCGTAATTAGAGGTCAGTGAAGAAGATAACCTCAGATACTCATCAAGTTGAGCAGGCTGCCTCAAATCCAGACCTTTCTTCTTGATTCCGATGACTTTGATTTTTCCGAAGCCGGAACGACTGCCACCTCCGATTCTGAAAATGTCTTTCCCGAGTTCGTTCAGGACGTCATTGAAAATGGATTCTTGATCATAACTTCCGGATGCGACCATTTCGATGTCAAATGCGAATCTGGTACCTTTGTAGATGACCTCCTCGTCGAACTTTCCGGTGTCTTTAGCTACACCTTTACTAGTCAGGCGAACGTGATTCCTTTTAGGAAGCCTTAGAAACCTTCTCTCAAATTCTTGTTCACCATTGACAATACCGTCCAGGACTTTTCCGTCCAGTCCGACAATCTTGCCTTCGCTGAATATTATCTTGGAACCTTTAGTCATTCTTTTATCTTTAAGTCCAAAGTAATCCTTGGCTTTCTCCTCACCGAGACAATGCCGTAGAATACCGGCTATGGTGGTTCCTGGAATATAAGGATAGCCGTTGATGTCTTTCAATATGGCAGAATCAGTCAGTGCCGTCTTCCCTCCTGAACTGATGACCAAAGGAGTCTCTGCTTCCAGTACTATGTGTGCCAGCAGTCTTTTGTCGTATATTATAGTATCGTTCATATCGTTTACTTACATTTCTTAGCCATTTCGGAGGAGAGGTTTGTCATAATTTCTCGCCAGTATATCGCTTTTTCATTGTTTCCAGCTTCACTGCCAGGCACAAGGGAGTCAACTAAATTATACAATTCTTTTTTCTTGAATTGCCATTTTTCGGACGCTACACCTTTCTCTAAGTAGTCCTCCAACTTGCCCTTGAAAGTATTGATGTCATCGGCTCGTTCTGCCAATTCCCTGATATACCCCCATTGAGAAGCGAATCTTTCGTTGTCCTTCTTGAAAATTTTGGCATTTTCAGAGACGAATTTATTGACAATGTCGTAGATGTTGCATTTATTGGCATTCATCTTCTCAAGCCTTTGCATAAGCGGCTGGTTCAAAACTGACTTATAGACATCCGTACGTTCTTCCCTATCTTTCGGCTTCTCTTTGCTGCCGTCCTCCACAAAACTCAACATCGATTTTCCTGTGTCATCAGACTTCAAGAACTCTGGATTGTAAATGACTTTACCAAAGCCTTCATTATTATAGCATCCTACATAAGCGGAACTCGAAGGCGAGGTGGTGCCATTGAGACTGACGACAAACACGCTTCCTTTTTCTATACCGAGTCTGTCGGAATCAGGTACCTGCCTCTTTGCATTCCAAGGCGCATATTGGAACGTCCTTATTTGCGAGCGCTTCCAGTCAATCTGTGCCCCTGTCCCGAATCCAAGGTCCTGAGCGGTCGGCTGAAATGTAAGATTGCCGAAGGAATCCATAAAAATCAGCCTGCCATCGGCGTAAACGGTAGCGAAGCTCTCGTAAGGTACGAGTGACCTGATTTCGGAGAAACCTGCCTCTTGAATATTAACCAGTCCGTATTGTGCAGTTCTTGAATGCCCTGCGTGACGTCTCCCGACCAGAGCGTCCTTAATTATACCTGAAAGATTGTCGTCATCACATTCTACATCAAATGCGAACCGCATACCTTTGCTGAGGGATTCATAAGCATACATGGCCTCGTCTTTAGAACGTCTCTCATTCCTGTCGTATGCGGACTTGATGGCTATGCTCTTCTTCGTTTTAATTTCAATGCAACTTTCATCATCTGAAAATGCATAGAAACCGCTCCTGCACTGCTTCGGTTGAACGCCTTCATCAGGTTTCCATTTGTACATCACGTAGGCTCCGTCACCGGTCAGTGATTCTCCTTTTTTATAGTAGAGCGCTGCCGGAACCCTCAACGCCCGCTTTCCGTCACACAAAGGATGGGCATCCCCGAATCTGACATTTCCGCTGTGAAATATGGCCATAGACTTTTCCGGCTCCAACGACCCATATAACTTACCCGCAGCGATGCCCAAAAATACATTGCCTGGAATGAAGTCCAAAGTGGACTGTTTTTCTTTGCTTCCTGCATTCTGATTCAGGATTATGTCCGAAAGCAGGGTACAGGTGAATTTCAACCTAACCATTTGACACCTCCGTTTTTGTTATGGTGAATCTGCATCTTCCAAGACCTCTGTTTCTGTTGGCTCCGAGACGCTTGACAAAAGCCATACTATCCGCCATCAGTTTTCCGCAGTCGTCTGGCAGGTCAAGTATCTCCCCTGTCAGGATGCAGGGAAGTGTGACTTCCGTCCGACGCAGACTATGCTCCTTGGCTATCCCTGCGTCATCAATGGCTGTTGAACTTACGGAAGAGAAAAGACTTCTGGCATATTTATTCTTGATTATGAAGTCCTTGTCCTCTTTCGGAAATTCAGCGTTTGAAAAGAATGCGCATCCTTGAAGCATCAAACTGCCATCATTCGCTTTTCCGTATATCTCATCGATTTTCTCTGGCGAGGGGTATATGTCCGGTGCGAGAGCTGCAAGAGTTTCAGAAGCTTCCCTCAGAAGTCCCTTTATGGTCTTTCCCGGGACGAATGGGAGGTCATCCTCATCTTTTATCGTCAGGAGATCGACATCGGCTCCGGCGGCAAGGCCGGAACCACAGTGCCAGTACGAAAAGAATTCAAGTTTGTAATGAATATTCATGATTTCTTGGTTTTCTGGTAATAGATGGAATGAAGCGACAGTACATCATAGGCAGGGAAGGTTTCTTTGCCACCTCTGATGTTGCTCGCTGTAAGTTTATCTATTGTATTATTGTCTTGATTGATGTCTTTCAGTCTGTTTCGAATCTGTGTCGCTTTAGCTGCCCCATTATGAGACATCATCGCTGAAAGCCACTGCCTGACATCTGATTTCAGTGCATTCCCGGTCTCACCCGTGAGTTTTTCCATAGTCTCGACAAGAGTGGAGATTGTCCATCTGTCCGGATTGTTGTGGTTTGCATTGAGATAATAAGGGCCGAATTTAAAGGATTTCTCTTCCGGTGTCGTAAGTTCTCTTTTCTCAATGTTCTTATACGAACCGATGAAACTGTCCTGGACTTTATGGAACATCAGGCAGGACTCGTCCCTGTTGGAGTCCTTCTTGGCCTCGGAACATAACTCTTCGGCAAGCTGATAACCATAATAGTACGGGAATGACGACTTTATGAAAGCGATTCCGGCGCAGGCTGTGAGTCCATCACTCAAACGGTCGTAACTCTTTGCCAGTTCTCGGAAATTCTCTTGGGTTAGCCTTTCAAATTCACTTAGATAGTTTAGAGTAAACTCAACAGCCAAGTCTCCTCGTATGATCACCGTCAGGTCATCACCGCCAAGTACGATCGGCCTGAACGGAACATATTTCCTGCCAGAGTTCAGGAAACCGTTCAAAACGATGCCAGAGGCATACCTCGCCGCCTCGCAGGTTGATTCGTCCAACAAAGATGAGAAAGTGTGGAAATCCTTTCCCGCATGATCCTTCTCTCCGATTTCACGGACAACCTGCCCCAGACCGTTTCCGTCAGCGTGGATGATGGCAATCCAGTCATTATCTCCGGTGAAATAGCCGACATTGTCTGTGACATTGGCATATTCCAAGAAATCACGCCCCGTAGCTTTCTCCCAAAGTTCGGTCCTTTTTCCGGCCATAAGTTTCAAATAGATTCCTTCATCGCAGTATTTCTCTTCTTTCCTGTCAACATTTGGATGAACCCTCTCCGGCAGTCCCGTCTCTCTGGAA
>CAKUSF010000048.1 GCA_934678915.1 uncultured Bacteroidales bacterium | reverse complement strand
ATCAGAGAAGATCTGAGTGTTGAAGCCTCCGCCCCGATAGCCTTTCGACACGGTGGCAGAGAACTTGAGTCCGATTCTTTTGGCCTTCATCCGACTATCGGCAGCATCGTAGATCACCGAGACCTTTGGCTGTAGCTGTAGGCAATTCACAGACTCGTTTCCTTCAAGGAAAGTGTTGAAAGGAATATAGTCAGGCATCGCTGGAGCGAGGATGAAATGGATGCCGGAATTGGAATCATAGCGCATCCTTCCACCCTCATAATCAAGTCTTAGCCCTGCCGTTAGCCTCCATCTACCAAGGCTAAAAACCGACTCGTGATAGGCGGCCAGATTGCTGGTCGTAATGTCGAAATCGCTTGAAATCCTGAATCTGTCCTCAAGGATGTCAAGCCTTCCAAGATCCTCCGGGATTCCGGAGTTCGCGTTGTCAAGAATCAAGGATTTTATCCCGCCTTCCAGAAAATCCACTGGGGCGCTCATCCTGTTGAGCTTAACCATAAGGAATACTCCCGTCTGACTGTCCCACCAATCCGGACGGACCGAGGGCCTCAGTATTATCTCCTGCGTTGCAGCGAACTGCCTCTGGGTCTGATTGAGGGTGAATATGGACTCGGGTGTGAAGTCCTGATCCATGTCCATAGAGTCGAAAAGCATCTGGACGCTTGTCACAGAGCTTAGTTTCCAGCCGCCAAGGTCGGCTTTCAGGCGAAGGCCATCCATCACGGTCAGCCTTTTGTAGCCGCTCCTGTCATTGTAGTCAATCGGCAGAAGCCATCCTTCGTCAGGAAGCCACAGACGGTAAGGGTAGCCGGTCTGATCCGTATAAGACAAAGTAAGAATGTTGTCATAAGTCGCCCGACCGACCTTTCCTACGAAGACCGCACGGAGCGAGGCCGCATCCGAAAGGCCGCAACGGGAGTTGTCGTATTCATTGACATATAATCCATCGCTGTGGGAATATGCCGCTGCGAGTCCGAGTTTTCCCTTGTAGATTGAGGCTTTTGCGGACACTGTGGCAGCGCTGCCATATTCAATGCTGGCTCTTATCCCTTGAAAGACAGAGGGTGACAAGGTCTCGACTGAGAGCACGCCTAGCATGGAGTTGCGTCCGTAGAGTGTGCCTTGGGGACCATGCTGAAATTCGAGGCTGCGGATGTCCGCGAACGAGAAATCGTAGCAGTTCTTGTCTAAAACGGGCACATCATCGACATAGAGTCCAATGACGGGATTGTCCATCCGGGAGCCGAGTCCTCTGACGTAAATGGTTGAGGTCATTGCTGTTCCGTAATCAGGAATATTCAGTCCCGGCACAACCGCAGACAGGTTCTTTGGGGATGCGATGCCACGTTCCTCGATTCCTCTCATCAGAAAAGTGGAGACTCCTGGGATGTCCGAGATGATGTCCTCGCGCTTAACAGAGGACGTCACGACCGAGCCGGAGATCGTGTCTTTGACCTCTGTCACAGGAGTGGTGGCTATCATGAAGGATGTCAATAAGGATGCAAGCATATCGGACAAATTCGGGCGCAAAGATAGTCCAGAAGCTGCTTGTGGACTTATGATAATCAGATTTCGGCTTGGACTTTTTATGCATGGAACACCTCATCATTGCATGCCTCTGAAATCAGTAGGAGACATCCCGATCAGTTTCCGAAAGAAACGGGAGAAGTAGGCAGGGTCCTCAAAACCAAGTTTGTAGGAAATCTCGCTGATTGGGATGGAGTGATCGTGCAGAAGGGTTCTAGCCAGAGATAGCCTGGCATTCTCAACCCACTCCCCCGCGCTTCTGCCGGTCTCTGACTTCACGGCACGGTTCAAGTGGCTTGGGGTCACGCTGAGTTCAGCGGCATATTCAGAGACTTTTCCGAAAGGGTGGGAGGGGTCGAAAACCTTGCTTAGGTAGGCCGTGCTGAGCCTAGATGAAGCAGAGGCCGTGTTGTGCGGAACCGCGTTGTCGAATTGGCACAGAAGGACTTCAAGAAGGCCTTGGACAGTCGGAAGATCGTCAGCGAATCTGGTCAGACGGATCATCAGCTCGTCAAAGAAGACCTTGTCCTCCATCGGAACCGTCATCACGCTCGGAGCGTCAAGCCTCAGGATTCTGTGGCTGGAATTGCGCAGCAGCGTCTGAGAGAACGCCCCCATGTACCCGACCGAATCCTTGAAATATTTCACTGAATATGCCTCTTCTGGCGGAATCAATGCACAGTCCTGGCCTCGCAACAGATACGGGAGGTCACCGACATCTGTGAGAATCTCTCCGGAAATAAGGTAGATGAATGACCAGTCTTCCCTGACCATCTCCGGCATCGGCCTCGCCGTCACATGTCCCGCTGCATTGAGCGGGCGTATCACAAACTGTCTCATTTCTGGGGCAAAGATACTGCAAAAGTTTCAGAAACTGTCTGTGAGTTCAGATGGAGACACTTTCTCAGTGAGTAGCAGAGGGGGAAGGGTCCCAATCACGGACGCAGCGGATTTTCTGGCTCCTGTTGCCGTTCAAATTGATGTTCCCATCATTACCGAAGAACTTGCTCGGTCCGGCTATGTTCCAAGAGAATCTACCCGGATCATTATTGTCGTTCTTGCCGTTGCCAAAACGGCCTAATGAATAATATGTGCTGGTGAATATTCTGCTGGCATCAGAGCCATTAGCATCCCACCAAGTCTTTGAATCAGTCGCAAACAAATGGATGAGCACACCTTCGCGGATATTTGGAACCCTGTAGCCATCAGGACATGGAGACTTGCCCTCATGAAGCATGGTTCTAAGGCTTGCATAGTTCGAGACACTTACAGCATCCTTATTGAACAGCTCTCCCGTCTCAAAGCCATCATACAAGCGGGCCATCTCGGAAGTCTCATCGTAAGGTTCAAGTTCTATCGATGTTCTGAATCTTTTCGACTTGGAATTAATCCGGCTACAGTCAAACTTGTACACTGACGACTTGGTGATCGATCCTTCAGGACGGACCACCTCAACAAGATCCTGTGGTCTATGTTGCTTGTCATCTTTAGTGAAATACTCGATGCTTTCTGTCTTGAATCCAAGATTACGCACGCACTTCATTGAAAACGCACTCGCCTCCCACTGTTTGTAGCCGGACACCGAGACACCCTCCTCAGCCCAAAGAATAGCCGGATATCCATCGCTGAAACGAGTACTGCTGACGACATGAAGCTTCCACTTAGAGATTCCCTCGTAAGGATGACCAGCCGGGTACTTTTCATCCTTTCCGAAACTTGAGTACTTACTCGGATACATCTTCGCCTCATCTTCCAAGCCGAGTTCTCCTAGAAAAAGATATTCCAGCTGTCCGAGGGAAGCTGAGTACCAGCGAACTTCATCCATGTCTATGACACCGTCACCGTTATTGTCACGGTTACGCATCATGGCGCTGTACTTAAGGCAAGCCTTATCCTCTTTTAGGAAAAGGATGTTGTACCCGCTGCCAGACGGCTTGTAGTCGTTAGGGCGGTCATAGTCAAGATAATCTTCCCATTTAACCTCATTCCATGAAGTACCCGATTTGCTGACACAACCCCAGATGTGCGCGGTGTTGTAAAGGCCATTGTCATTGGAAGTGTTACCAAGATCATCATTCTTAGGTCTATTGTCTCTTGATGTATTACCTTTTTCTCCCGGATAATACCAAAGAAAACTATCAGCGTTCTCATCCTCTGTCTCGCATCCCCATGCTGAGACAAGTTGCGGATCATCAGTGTTGTAGGGAGTCTGAATAGAACGCTGGCGGATGGTTACAACGCTTCCCGTCAAGGAACTCGCCCCGTCAAGACTCTTCTGATTGTCGCATAGGATGTGCATCAGACGGTTCGGCTGGTTTACGAAACGTTTCCAAAGTTGTGGATCAGACTCTTGTGTGATAGGATCCTTATCGTAGTAGAACTCATCCACAAACACCGTGACATAAATCCTGTCACGGAACCAAGGGCCAGGCTTGCCGTCCACCAAAGCGTTAGGATCAGAGACCTTCTTGTCCGGATTGTTTTTATTGTACCAATCGAACCAGTCTTGATCAAACTCAGTCCTGAAGTCATTGTCCAGACCTTTAATCTTTTTTTGCTTTTGCGTCTTGACGTAGTCCACAAACTCAACCACGTCCATCAATCTGGAATCATGGTCTCCAGGATAGCGAAGGTTGTTCTGACTGTACGGATTAGTTCCAAGATTCGCTGTCGAATGCGTACGACCTCCATCTATCGAGAAACTGTATAAATCATCCTCTGAAATGTCATTGAGCATGAAATGCACCCATTGGTAGTCCATCCCCGAAGGAATCTCGGTGTCTCCGATCTTGTCCGGAACCCCCTCACGGCCAAAAGGGGTCTTCACATACCATGTCATCTCATCCGGTTCGATAAAAGCCGCATCGAAACAAAACACTCTCTGACCATAATGAGCATCGAACGTGTAGATGGATTCCTTTGCGACATACACCATTCCTTCCGCTCCAGGCTCATTCTCCACGACTTTGTCCGGTGACACAACTGTACCATCGGAATTGTATGAAGAAGTTACCTCAAGTTCGATGTTATTGACTCCTTTTACTGTAATATTGTAAGTATAGAGAGTGTTTCGATGCACATTATAGTCATCAAGGCTGGACTTGATGTCTCCCAAATGCACATAGTACGTCACGTCAGCAGAAAGCTGCTGCTGTTTGGCCTCTGACGAAACATCTACCTGCATAACGACCTCACCTTTGATGACCATGTAGGTGCCATATTCAGGAGCATTGGTCCATATATTCCCGCTTGTTGCATATTTTCCAGTTGCATCCTTGTTACGTCTCTCACGTTTATGGAAAGAATCGCCTACACTTCGTTTTTTCTCCTTTATGTTTTGCAACATGTAGAAAGAGAAGCTATTGACTGGGCTAGTGACTGTCTTTTCCTCACCGCTAGGAGTTTTATATGTAACCAAAGTTGTCCCTGCTGTCTCAAACATGACAGGCTCAGTGGAAAAATAGCCGCATTCTTCCGGAACCGTAGCGTTGTGGGCGGCCAAGAATGTCCCCTTGGGAATATTCACAATCTGCCATGACTGCGGACGGAATTCCTTAAGACGCTGTGTTGTGGTCTTGCCATCTTCATCAGTTGCCAATTCATAGTCTGTGGCCACTCTGACATTTACCATAACCTTGGCATCCAGCCGTTCTAAATCAACGCTCACATTGCCGGATGTCTTTCCGGCAGGAAAAATTCCGTTCTCAGTGATGTCCACCTTGGAAGGGCCGTCGGAACTTCCTTCCTCATACGTTCCAGTCATAGGAAACAGCCCGTTTCTGGATGTTATCTCCTGATTGAGAGTGGCCACAAGATTACGAAGCTCACTCAAGGTCGAAATCATGTTGAGTTTTTCCGGAGAAACATTGACCATGTCTGAGTCAATGTTAGCAATAAGATAGATTTCCGCACCACTACACAGCGGAGCATGAATCCGCAGGGTACCCGAAGTCTGCGCCACAGCTTCCGTCCGATTCTCCACATACCACGCCTCCGTTGACTCCTCACGCATGTCAGTTATGGTCGGTGACATTGAAGCCTTGTCGAAATAATGAGCATAGAACCTCTTTTCTCCGACAAAAATGAACACGAACATATTGGATATCCGCGACTCCGGAATGATGTCAAGTGTCGCTTTGGTCTCTACCTTGACATGCTCGAAATCCTTGAATCCGAAGTTCAATTCAACCAGAGTCTCACCATCCATCAGGCCAGGTTCGGCCAAATCCTCACGGACGCAGGAAACCAAAGCCAATGCTATCGTAAGCAAAAATGAATATTTCAACAACTTCTTTTCCATGACTAATTGAATTCTATGTCGCCTCCTGCTTCTTTCCAATTAGAGACTTTGAAATCTATCTCTCCGGACTTCTCATTATAGGACACTGTAATGTAAATGTTAATGAAATCATTGCGATGAATCTTTTTGACCGGAGTTGACACGGAGGTCTCCGGATCTATCGTGGACAAGGTCACTGTTCCATTATAGCGAGCTTTCTCATCATACTTCTCTACCTTGTGCAGATAGAACTCCGAGCCAGCATCATTATCATGCCAACCGTTGACTTTATCCTGCATGGCAGGATCACCGTTAACATTTATGAAAAGCCGGGCACCTTTATCGTCCTTATTCTGAGAATAGAAACATAAATACCTATAACCCTTATATTTGTCAGGATCATTATCTGGTCCTCCACGATAACCGTCATCACGGACGACAAAGGACGTAGGCTCAGCACCGGACGGAAGCAACTCCAAATTCTTCCCGAAATCATTCTGTGGGGTGCCAAGCCAATAGAGACCATCATAAGTCTGGATTTTGAAAACAGGGTAGATCCCTTCGTTTCCTTCGTCCACATGTGTTTTAATGATTGTCTCAGTCAGAGGATTTCCATTTTCATCCTTTACCCTGATAAACCTAAACACCTGAGCCGGCTCGAAATCATAGTCCTTGTGAAGGAAATTACCATGTCCGTCATTGGAAATCTGAACAGTCTCCAGACAGTCCGTTCCTGCGTACAGAATCCTTTTTTGGGCAGTCTGATTCTGAATCACATAAAGGCTGCTATCCGCAATCTTGTCTGGGTAGGATTCGTTCACGTCCCAGTTTCCAGCATCGTTCTTTGCCCTTTGCAGTTTAGTGACTGATTTGCCAATGTACTCCAAGTCAAGATTGTAAGTGAAAGGGACATCATGACTATCACTGTCCAAAATGTAGCCATCGAAAACAATCTTCGTGTTGCCATCTTTCAAGCCTTTGACTACAGTCTCTTTTCGGGTAGAGACCAGTGCGTTGTACGGATTGGTGTACTGTCCGTCCGGTTCTTCGTCAGAGGCCTTGAAAATGTTCGGTTTTCCATGCTTGGTTTTATTGTTCGGATGCTTGAAACTTCCCTCCTCGTCAGCAGGATTGACAAAAAGGAAACTATAGTTTCTTGTCGTACTGTCACTGAACGAAATGTCATGGATCGTCAGATCATAATGCGAAAGGTTCTCCACTGCAACCCTTAACCTTGCCCAAGTGCGTTTCAGCAGCCCAGAGACATAGTTCATGCCCGGCATAAGCTCGAAATCCTGGATTAGCGTGAGCGGTTGGGGTCCGAGGTTGCACAAAAAGTCCGAGTCTGAAGAATGTAGCGCAAAATCCATAAACTTGTGATATGCACCATACTTGGAATCGCTTCCTGAGAACCTAAGAGGAGAAGAACTACTCTGGCCCTTGTACTGAGTCAGGATACTATCCACATAAGTCTCAAAGAGGACATCATTATCCTTAAGGCCTGGATATGTACGCTCACCGACATTATTCCCGTCCTTATCGGCCACATTCATCGTCACCGAGGACCAATTCGCCACAACTATCATGCGGTACAGTCCTCTTTCCAGACTCTCCAAGCTGCTGCCATCGGAAAGTTTATGCAACGGATGATCGTAATCAAATGTCACCTTGACCTGTGTTCCATATTCAGCGTCAGTAACCACCCGCGTCCCGTCAAGCCATCCGTTGGCTCCTTCAGCGGCATCGGCGGAGCGCATGTCATCGCTGCCCTTGTACAGATCCCTGTAGCCGACCAGCACCCCGTCCACCCTGTCCACAAGCAGCAAGGTGAGCCGGTAGATCACCCTCGCGTCGATCAATTTCTCAAAGTAGCTCCAGCCTTCCAGATCAGTGCCGAACGGATCAGAGACGATCTTGCCATACTTGCTCTCATCATCACTGGAATACATCTCTCTGGCCCTTGTGTCAAGAGTTATGGACGGCAGCCCCACAGAGATGGTCAATGAAGCGGCATCGGAAGGGACACCTCCAATCTCATCCTTCATGCACGAAGAAAAAAGGATGATGAATATCATGAATATGTACACACCTTTCAAACGAGTCTTCATGTCCAATCAGAATTTGATGTCAAAAGAGGAGTCTAATTTTCTCCATGGAGCGATGCTGAGGCTCACACTGGCATCGGTCTTTGAAATGGAGATGGTGTAGGTGTAGCGCCAGCCTGGGATGAAGTCGGTTCCGTCGGCATCTTTCTGCGAGGTGATGTCATCATAGGGGCCGACCTTGTACTTTTCCCATGACGTACCTGTCTTTTTAGGAATGTTGACCGAGAAAACGGCATCTCCTCCTAGTTTTGTCTTAAAGCAGAGCTTAAGTTTGCCGTTGGAAGCCTGAGGAATGATCACAATCCATCCGTCCTGTCTTGTAAACTCCTCTCCTTGGTTATTCTGGCCGGAATCGTTCTTTGAATATGGAACCGCTATCTCCTGTTCCAACTCTCCGGAGGAAGATTTCGCATTTTTAAACACTATGCCTTCGGAATAATCCCAACGGTAGAACTTTATCCCTTTGGCCGGAGTGTACTGATTCCTCCACTGGATCAGACCCTCCTCGTCATAGTCCAGACCGTTCCCGTAAACCATGTAGCCAGTGATAGCGAACGAGTCATCCTCATCCACCTCGAACCAGCAGGACGTTATCGCATCTTCGGAGTAGAACACCCCGTCCGCTCCATCGTAAAACTTGAAACGGAATCTTAACGCGGACATTCCATGCCTGAAATTCAGCTCAACAGGAGCTGTAAGGCTGAATCCTGAAGATTTCGTGTCTATATACTTGTACGCAAGAAGCATGTCACGCTGAATCTTGGCTGTGTTCATCTCAATCACAAGCGACTTTGCGTTGGAAAGTTCCTTGCTTATGGCAAGGCCATCGGATCCTTCAGGGTAAAAAGCACGGAAAGAGTACCTTCCTCCTATCACCCAATAGGCAGGAGTCGATTTGTACTCCCACTTCGTGTCATCGGTGGTCAGTTTTGGATTGTAAATCAGTTCTGTACCGGAAAACACATCCTTCACCTCATGATCCTGCCCATCTATGGTCATCGCATAGTCCGCCCAGATGCCTATGGTCTGTCCAAGGCCATTGACACCGGAGGAATATTCAATGTCAGTGGGAGTGCAGGCTTTTTGAAGATAGTTCAGATTCTCAACCAACGATTTTGTGGCATAGCCGCTCACTGACAGGACCGACCAGCCGACAACATTTTCTTCCCGCTTCGGAGCCTCTGGGCTGTCCTTGACACAGGACACAAGAGTCAGCAATGTGAATATACCCATAAAAAGTCTGTTCATCCCGCTCAATCGTTAATTGTAAACTCATTGTCATCCCCACCGCAATCGTTCCAGTTTGCGACATTCACCGAGAACCTAATCTTATGCTGGTCTGTAAGCACAAGATTGTAGTTGTAACGTGTAGCCATCTTCCAGCCGTCTATTTTGTCATCGGAGCCGGAGACAGTGTGCCCGAAAAGTGGAATATCCTCAGACACAGCCGGTACTGGATTTCCGCTTCCCACCTTAACGGTATAGTACACTCTCATCTTCGCATCATCGACTCCATTCTGTGGGATTACAAACGTCTCCAAGGCCTGTCCAGAAACGACAAGTGAGTCAGACTTGGTGTAATAGTTTGAGAGCTCCTTCCATGATGGCTTTGAATTATAACTCACAGGATTGTCCTCTGACACATTCTCGCAGAAGTCACCTTGACGCGCAAACCCCCAAAGGGTCACTCTTGTAATCGCCACAGTAACACCTTCGGATTTGGATGAAGCCGAAGCACTGAACCTCAACGCAGACAGTGCATGGTGGAACACTATGTCTATGCCATCATAAGTCGGATTGGAGCCACCTGCACTTGACGTTTTGTCATACGCACGCTCTGCGTACATCAAATCGCACCCTCCGTTGTTTCCGGTAGAGAATCCATTTATTATCAGTCCAGTTGCACCATAGCTAAAATTGTCCCCATAGGCAGCCTTAACGCTGTAGGGAGACCATGCCGCAAAAGTCATCTTGCCAGTTTTCGGCCAGATGTAGGCCGGGGTCGAGATCCATGCACCTGTGCCTTCTGTGGAGTCATCGAGGCTTTCGCTGAATTTGAACTCCTCCCCATCAATGTAAAGGACAGAGCCTTGAGTATTGTCCCAACCAGTGAAATCTCCATCAGGATAGTACAATCCGAACACTCCAAAAGAGGAATTCTCCGGATAGTCGGTTTCTGCGGCCCTTGTCGCGGCACTCACGAGCGGAGTCGGGAATGCGACAAGGCGGTCTCCGGTCCTAGGATCCTCCCCAAGGTCGTGACTCACACACCCAGCCAGCGACAAAGCCAGCAGCCACATGTCCCAAAAGCCTGATTTGATTCTCATCCCTTGAATATTTTGTGTTAGCACCCGGTCAGGCGGTCAGGCCCGGCCGGGCGTGAAAAAGATGCCATTAATACACTGTTATGCCACCCATCGTGACATCAGTCCATGGGTTAACAGAAGGTGCGAAGTAGATTTTCTCCAATGCGAATTTAATTGTATAGGTATACCTCTTACCAATTTCCCACTCGCTAATTGTATTTAAGTCTTTATCAGACCATTCATCCAAATAGAAAGTTGAGGTCTGATCAAGCCACTTGTCACCATGCTTGATGCTATAGTCAACTTTGATTGACACTTTACTAGTCTGATGATTGAATTTTTGAGGGAGGACTATGGCGTTCTTGACACTAGTCAAAGCGTCACTGGTCAGAATCACACCGGTTTTGTCACCGAAGAGTTCGTATGACACATTCCCCTCATGCCCAGTCCAAGCGCATGGAACAGATGCCTCTGCATAGCCAGCTTTGTAATTCTGATTGAAAGTGCCTTTGTTATAAGCATCAAGGATGGAGACATTCTTAAGTTTAATGTATCCGTTATAATCATCGGTAGTCTGCACTTTTACCTCAATTGCAGAAAGAGCATGGTTGAAAACAATGTCAACACCATCATAAGTGGAGTTCGTACCATTCGTGCTGGTAGTCTTATTATAAGTTCTTGATGAATACAGCAGGTCATACTGATCATCCAGATCCTTAACCGTATAGTTCTTGAATTCAAGCCCGTTCGCTGCAGTAGAGGAGAACACACCGTCAACTGATGCAGAAGATGGTGCATAAGCATCAAAAGTCAGAGTTCCGTTTTTTGGCCAATAATATGTTTCGTCAGATTTCCATGCTCCTGATCCAGGTGTGCCATCATCAATAGTAGAGTCGTATTTTACAAGCACGTTTGACATGTACTCAACAGCACCGTCAGAAACAAAACTGCCTAGGCCAGTATTGTACCATGCATAAACATTAAACAAAAAGTTCCCTGGCTTAGAATCAATACTCTCATTCGTGATGTAGTCAGCCTTGGTAACTTTGGCCGTAAGAGGCTTGAAAGAGACAGTGGCTTCCGCATGATGATCAACTAGACCTTCGTTCTTCGTGCAGGCACTCACTGCCGCTACGGCAAGTCCTGCGAGTAAAATCAAATCTTTTTTCATAACAAATGGTAGATTAATCAATTATTAATAATATTCATATTCTCTGAGCTCAAATAATCAAGTCCGTGTTAATGTCATTCCAGTCATTGACGCCCGGAGAGAATCCCCCACCACCGCTTTCGCCTTTCGGAATCTCGATGGTCTTGTCAAGGATAATCCAGCGGTGCTTGGCAGCATTCTCTTTCAGGAATTCTTCGGTGATGTCTATGGTAGCACTGAACGCCTTGCCGTAGTTGGTCTGAAAGTCGAATGTCACCTCTAAACCGCTCTTTATGTCCGGAATCTTTCCGAAAGTGTTGAATGTCGCATAGATGACACCTGTGTCACTGCCATCCGACACTTCACCTGAGGTCATCTCGAAGTAGTCCGTCACTGGGTCATCGCTGCCCAGTCTAGCCTCGAACAACGTCTTGGAGCCGGCAAGTCCGGTGATCAGACCGAGAGTCGAGGAGACATATTCAAGGCCCTTGACATTCACCTGGATGTACCATGCCTCGACAATTGTTGAGGCGGTGAAATAGTCACCGTCCGGAGTGCGGAGTGTGTCAATCTCAGTCGAGAACGGGATGCTGACATCCGAATCGCTTGCCACGAAGAGATGATCCGGCTCATAGACTATCTTCTCCGATGCGGAAGATCCATCTGTCTTCGTTTTGTCAAGCCGGGAGGAAATGCTAGCCAAGAGATACGAGGCGATCCTGTTGGTGTAGGCCTTGGTAAGGTGCTGGTCCGTCGGGTCGTTTACCTGCGTGGACTCTGTGTCGAAGTTCCATGCAAGGAGACTCCATTCACCAGGGTCACAGATGATGTAACCATCGTAGTAGTGGCCGCGCGCATCGTCTCCTTGATTTCGCAGATAGCGTTCCGCTACAACCCTGCCTGTTGCCTTGTCTCCAAGTGTGACACGCATGATCTCAGGTCTTTTGTACACCGGATTGACGTGCTCTGGATCATAGAAGCCTTCCGTTGTGTTGAGGATGTGCTCGTCAATATAGACACGAACATAGTGTGTGTTGCCGGGCTCCACAAGAGGACGGAAGTCGCACGCCACAAACACCTCCGCCATAGCAACAATTACGCAAGTCCGGACCATTCCTATTAACTTTCTCATTTTGATTCCCCCCAACATTTAAAGACAATTGGAAGAACTAGACTGATTTTCGCCTTCGTCGGACCGAAATAATGCTTTGTTCCGGCATTGCTGTTGTCCTTTAATAGGGCGGACCAGTCCGATGACGGGATGTAGTGCTGGTAGTCTATAGCCATGTAGCCAAGGCTGAGGGCAAACTCCATGTTGACGTGCCTGCCGAGCGGAAGGCTGTAACCATAGCTCAGTCCGATGCCCTTGAAATGGTTCTGGTAGCAACCGAATTTGCGTCCGGCTTGGATATCGAACTTTCCTGAATGACCGTAAAGACCGAGATAGTGACCAAGAAGTCGGGAGCGCTGCCTTTGGGCTCCGGAAAGGTCTTCTTGACTCAAGCGTCCGGTGCGTGGAAGGAACCACCAACGCGCCTCTCCACCGAATGAAAGCACTTGCATGCTGTACTTGTTGCCATGAGGGCCTGCATTCCACCATGGGAAGACTTGTTCATACTGGAACGAGAACCGATCACCGAGTGGGAATTCCACAGCAAAATTCAAGGCCGTCACAGCATCATAGAGGAAATTTGTCTTGGCGGCAATGGAGTAGAAACTTTCCTCCAAAGGCTTAGGGAACTCAACCTCCGGCAACACGGTCTTCGGTGCAAGGTTATTTGAATATGGTACCTCCAACATCATATCCGGCACATCGGACTTAACCGATGCAATCGGGCGCACTGTGCTGTATAGCACATGAATGTCCGTACGTCTCAAGGAAGGATAGTAGTCCGAAATGAGTTTTCTCCAGACGTTGCCACCTTGAAAGGACTTCATCTGCCGCTTCTTAGCCTCGAAATCATGGCTGTCTCTGAATATGCTGGAGACGGCATCACCTCCTGACTCCTTGTCGTAGGATCTTGCGATCTTAACGGCCCCCTCCCAGTCCTCTCCACGTGAGATGACCACGAAATCCTCATCAGTAAGACGCGGCTCGATGCTTTTCAGAAATATTTTCACCCCTTCCGCCCTATCGCGTGCCAACCGCTCGTTGAGTTCAGGACGGCCCTCAGGGGAAGCAGCTCCTATGATATAGACCTTGAATATTCGTAAATTGCTGTTATAGACCACAGAATGCAGCCCCTTAGATGCAGCGTCAAGTGAAGCGGCATTATTCCGGAATCCTCGTTCTATCTTGGAGACCGCTGACCTGTAATAGATAGAGAACGATGTCGTGTCATGTCTATCCTCCTGAACCGAGGAAGACTTTGAGAGGACGACCGCCCTAATTGATGCAAGGTCAGAATCCAACGGAAGGTTGGCAGCTTCCACAGCATCAAATGACAGGAAACAGCCGATAATGGCACACAACCAATTAGCCAGGCCATTGGAAGCACTATGTAATTTATTATAGCTCAAGATATTACCCCCCCCCACACAGTTATCAAAACAAGCGGAAAGAGCCATGCTTGCATCAATAATAAACCCTAAAGTCATGAATAAAACCATAATTTAAGCGTGATAGCTAAAGTCAGCATTTAAGTAATGCTTAAACGCTTCCTAAACTGATAGCTATATGCAATCCCGGCACAAAAGTAACAATAGATTCTTGATAAGCAAATCTCCCCGCTTATTTAGAACTCATCTAAATAAGCAGAGTAAAAGGTTTAATTTTCAAGGCTTTCAGTCAGATAAATTGTCATTATTCCAAAAGTAAAAATAGGACTATTGGAATATATATTCAATCTTTTAGAACAATAATCCTCGATGGTCGCAGAGCTTGTCGAAGCGACCACCGGGGTAGAATTTCTTATAAAAACAAGGCGGTCGCTTCTACTAGCTCAGCGACCGCAAAAAAAGTCTGTTGGCTGAAAGCCTCCTATTCCAAATTGACCGAAACTGACATTCCGTGATAGGCCACTTCTACGCCTTTTGAGGCCTTAGGATAGGCAAGAGCGTTCTCCGGAGTGACAAGGACGATGTTGAACGATCGGTCTTTCAGCATGCCGGGGAACTCACCTTTGCGGTCTCCGATGGTCAAGGTACGGGATGAGTCATCGTAGGTGAACTCGATAGTTGAATATGCTCCTTTCTCGTAGTTGTAGTTCGTGTTCTCGTCCTCATAAAGGGTGAACGAGCCGTCCTTTCCTGCATAGACATAGAGGTCGATGACATCGGCAGGTTTCTCGTCAGACCATTGGATTTCAGGGCCGAACGGGATGATTGAGCCTGCAAGGACGTACAAAGGAATATATTCATAAGGAGCCTCGACCGTGAGAGTCTGCCCTCCGGTGATGAACTTGCCTGTGTAG
>CAKUSF010000047.1 GCA_934678915.1 uncultured Bacteroidales bacterium | reverse complement strand
AACAACACACCCCCATATCGCCACTACAGCGGTCTGGGGGTTTATTCTCTCTGAAAGTAAGTGTCAAAAATGAGAAGTTATATCTTTTTTAGGAATAAGCAAATTATATTTGATTTTTGGTATGGGAGGAAAGAAAGGCTGCTTTCCAAAGAGGAGAGTCGGTCAATGGGGTGGAGGAAGAAGCTTCTGAGGTGACGGTGAAGAGGGAAGGGCTGGCGGAGACGGAGTAGGTTTTGGTGTCTGGATTGAAGCTAACTAGATATTGTTCTGGGTTTGCAAGTTTACGGGCGGAGGCAAAACCGGTGTTGATGTACGTCTTAAGCGAACTTCGGTGCTGGAGGATGCTTTGGACATATTCAAGGAAATCCTTCCTTCCGCTGTCCTTGGTCGAGAATGAACGGTAGATGGCGATCGTGTCGAGGATCACCCGGGCATATTCATCATCCTTGCCGGCGAGACTTTCCTTGAAACGGGAAAGGTCAAAATCTCCTGTTGAGGTGAGATATTCATTGATGTCCAATGCTTTGAGGAAAGAGACGGCTTTGATGAAGTCGGTCTGGGATATTCCTTTGTCGCCTCTGCTCAGGAGGAGTAAGTAGAAGGTCTTTGCCTGCGGGGCTGACTTGAATCTGATGATGTCGCCTGATTCGAGTGTGAAGTCGTCTTTTGAATTGATGCTGATGGGGTTGGTGATTTTCGCCTCAGCGCTGAGGTAGTCGTACAGGAACTTGTAGTAGCCTTTGTAGGAGAGCAGGTCGCGCTTCTCGTCGAAACGGGAGACGAACGTCAGGATCCGCTTTTTTACCTCGGAGGAGAGGTCTATGCAGAGGAAATCCACCGTCGGTCGCATTGTGTCGCTGTCATCCAAGACTTGACTGTTCCTGATTTTTATTAGCAGGAACGCTGGATAAGGAATCCTGTCCGGAGTGATGTTGAACTTGGAAAGGATTAGATGGTAGAATGTTCTGGTGTCGAGACTTGCAAGTGATTCCTTGAGATTGCCGGATCTGATTTTGTCCCCAGCCGGCACAAGGTATTCCATTGAGCGCTTGAGGAGTCCGAATTTGTCGTCGCCTTCAAGATGGCGACAAAATTCTCGAAGTATGTCTGGAAGGTAGAAAAATTCTATTCCTATGTCACAGAAAGCCTTTGAAATGAGCAGGTTGTCGTACTTGTCATCGAGAACCAGATGGGCGGCTTCTGAAGCCCTGCTCTCAAGGAAAACTATCTGTTTTTCAGGGGCTTCCGATTCAGTGGCATCGGCAGATAGTATTTTGCACCAGTCTCTTGAGAAACTGTCGCAGGACAGTGAAATGGAGGCCAGCAGAAGATTCTCATCGAAGTCGATGTCACTGTCGGAGCACATTATCTCGTTGAAAAGACTGATGATGTCCTTCGTTGAATCTTCGTCCAAATCCTTGAGACAGTCCACCGCGCTCTCAAGCGAAAGGTAGTGAATGAGATCTAACTCACTCTGTTCCAACCTTAAACTTGACTGCAATTCGTCTAAAACTGAGACTTCCTTCGAGTGGATCCGATTGTCCGCCTTAACCAGCTCAACCGCGATCTTCATCACCGCACGCCGCTGAGTCCCGCTGAGGTCTATGGAATCCAAGTTTTGCATCTTTCTTTTTACTTGTTTTTTTCGCATGTGCCTTTTGGCGAGTCTAACTTAATGTATTTATCCAGAAATTCCAAATGATATTTCATCTTGGATCGTTATCTTGAATATTCATTCTGGTTCCATCCGTTTTCCTTTTTTTGCTACATGGACCCCTGGTGTTATGCATCACGCCTGCTCTGTATGTCCGTGCGTGGAATTCCAACCTTGACGCACGGAATTTACTTGTAGATACATTCCGTGCGTGTGGAAGGCGATCTTACTCACGAAGCATCTTTGCTGCACCTTACGTGCGCGCGAAATCCAATTCCACGCACGAAATTAGCACTCAACGCATCTTTAGCGGGCTATTCAAGTGTCATGAGCACTCCGAACGTGCGCTCGTCCCTGTTTCCGCCAAAGAAACTGTCAAGAATCTCACCGAATACCTTGCAACCCTCATCATTGTCTCCGGCAACCTCGAACAGCGTCATCGAAGAGCACAACTTCTTGGCGTCGATTCCATCCATAATTCGATGAATATCCTGTCCTTTGTGTTCCAGCAGAGCCTCGGAAATCTCCAACAGCCGCTTCTTCAGCACCGGATCACCGAGATATTCCTTGGCCTCCTTTAACGATGCTATCCCGTAATATTCAGAATTGTAGCTCCTACCAAGCCCCCTGAGTTGAGGGAAGATGTACCAGATCCAGTGTGATTCTTTCCGCCCGTGCCTAATCTCCTCTAGTGCTGTCTCGTACTCCCCGAAACGCTCCTGTGCCTCCTTGAATCTTGTGATGCTCATGATTTATATGCAACTGATTTGTTTATTCTATAGGTGTGACCTCACCTATAGACGGGTCGATGTCATCAATTCGTCCTTTTAATATTGATGCAACCTCGCGACAGCCGCAGTCACAGGCGGCATTACACCTGAAACAGGCTGATGGGATATATCGTGATTTCTCAAAAGTCAACCAATAGTCAGTATCTGTGATCATCGGGCGTGAAAAGATATTTCCCACAATTCTTGAAGAGTGGTTACAAGTCCGTATCTGTCCGGATGGGTCAATAACAAAAAAGTCTTTAACTGCCGCGCAACGATACCCTATATTCAGCCGGGAATATTTGTTCTTTCCGAGAACGCACATCGGGATTTCTGTTCCTACACTGCCGTAACGGTTTGAATATTCAAGTACCTCCTCTGCCGTTTTCAGCATACCTGTGATTTGTTCTATGTCTATTTGTAAAATATCCATATTCATTAATCCGCGTCCGCCTGGAAGAAATCGATTCAAGAGAAGGGAATTGGCTCCAGAGATCATTCCCATCGAAATGGTCTCAAACAGTTCACTGTAGTTGAGTGCCGTTACCGTGACATTCAATGTTGTTTTTATTCCGAAATCTTTAGCCATGGAAAACCAATGAAGAACCCCGTTGGCATTGTTTACCCCAGTGAGCTTAGCAAATGTTTTGTACCCAGGCAGACTCATGCTTAGATGAACATCATTTTTCTTGAAGATTTCAAGAAAATTTTCAGACATTATTCTCGCATTGGAAATTAAGACAATAGGATTGTGTAAGTTACGTTTGTCTCCTTCCTTGCGGATATATTCGATGATTTCCGGCAATCCTTCTTTCATCAGAGCCTCTCCACCCGATATTGAAAAATATTCAACCCCAAGTTCGTAGAGTTTTGCGATGGCTGATTTCCATTCTTGCGTTGATAGTTCCTCTTCTATCACGTATTTTGAATGAGGATTATACCATGGGCAAGAACAGAAAAGGCATTTATGGTTGCACTTGTAGGTCAGTTCAAGCGCTACCGCTTTCGGAAAGTTGATGTTTTCAGTCATTGTTCAGTTTCAGTCCTGTCAGTTTCTCAATCTTTGCGATATCTTCTCGTATCGGAAATTTTCTGTCACGTTGTACCGTGTACATTCTTTGATTTCGCAGGAATGCCTCCAGAATATTCAGATCGTCTGCTGAATGGATGATGCTTTTATGCCAGTCCGACTGGTTTTTAGCCTTGAAACCAAACACGAATATGGGATAATCTTTTGTCTGCCTAACCATATCTGAAATACTATTTTCTGTCATGCACTCGTAGCAAAACACATCTAACCTCACATCTGCCTTCAATGATTTCAGCAGGTTGACCTTTCTTTTGATCAAATCCAGTTCTTCCTTTAGTGGTCTACTCCAATTGTCGCTTTTGTAGGAGTGTCTTTTCCCGCAAGTTGGACACTTCCATCTTATTCTTGCATTTTTTCTCGGGATAGGGCAATAGCACATGGCACCCATTACAGGCTCGTATACAGCATCGTCATTGGCGATATCTTTCAGTTTGGCGATCAATTCTTCTTTGGTGTAGTTTGCGTCATTACCCATTTTGATGTCCTCCTCCTCATTATTATTATTTGCTCCTTCATGAGGATTCATTGAATCTGAGTATAAGTGAAATAGGCAGTTCTCAATAAGTTTCAGAATCATTGTGCGTATGCGTTTTTTGTTGTTAATAATGACTAATTCTTGTGTAAAGGATTCCAAATATACGAATATTATTTTGAATGTCGTCTTAGTAGATGATTTTTAGTAATTTAGACTATATTTTGAGATTAATGATATCTGATAGATATTCCAGCGGATAGTCGGCCACCTTGGTTTGAGTTGCAAGGATAATAAATATTTCTTTCGGGGAATTGGATTGCCCTTAGAAATAGTAAGCAAATCTGGTTCCGATTATTATAGGGGTGTTTGTTTGGCCTAATATGTTAGGCTTTGGCTTGCAGAATAGTTTCAGGTTTGAGTGTCTCCAGTTAAAACCTGTATTTATGAAATATGTCCCAAGTTCTTTTGTACACTCACCGTCATACAGTTCTAAGGCAAATTCGTAACCTCCTCCAATGTACCAGGAGGCAGAATCGCCTCTGACAATGTTGAGGTTTGTGACCAACTATTGTATCCTAGCCTATAAGATTAGGTGAAAAGATATGATTTGGGTGCAGGATGTGGCTTTCTGCACCCAAAGTCAATCAGGGATGTCATCACGGGGGCATAACCATTCTATTTTGCACCCGAAATATGATAGGCTTGGAACTTAGCGAGGCCGTTTAATCATTATTCAATGTCGGTGGAAATTGGCTCAGTTCCGGTGGATAGGCTATTCGCGATGCCTTGCTGATTTACAAAACGCTTTCACCACAATGTGGGATGAAAGCATCTGGAAGGAAGATTGCCCTGAAATTCGCCTAGTCTTGGCTTAGAGTTTTTCAGCTCGGTCTGGCTTCTGTGGCTATGGGCACGTTGTGTGGCTGAAAGAGTTTTGTGGAATCTCGGCTGACGCTGAGAGTAAGTCTAGGGTTGGCTTCAAGCGCGCTTGTTATTGATGATAAATAGGTTAAGTATATAAAAAAAGACTTTGGTGATACTGTCGCTAAACATGTTGTGTCGTTTGCTTGCGTTTGCGGACGGGAGTGATGTGCTGACGTTTTACGTTGAGACTGACCGGACGGATGTGGTTTCGATGTTCAATCATATTGAGTCACTTCGTCAAGGTCACGGATCCATTTGACACAGGACGGTTCTTTAAGAAATGACATGTGTGCCGGAATGCTGGTCTTTCTTTATCAGGGTATTTTTATTACATTTGCAAGACTGGAGCCGGTGCGTATTGAAGGAGGATGATGGATGACGGAAGACGTGGATCTGGTGGCGGGATGTGGCTGTTGATGGAATCGGAGGATGAAGTGTGGTCGTGGTTGAAAATACGAAGGACCGGCGAAGGCATGAGAATGAACACGGAAAAGAAATTTTAATATTCATAGATCATGGAACTTAAAGGATCGAAGACCGAAGAGAATCTGCGGACAGCGTTCGCAGGGGAGAGTCAAGCCCACACGAAGTATTTGTACTATGCCTCAAAGGCAGCGAAGGATGGCTATGTGCAGATAGGCAAGCTGTTCGAGGAGACTGCGAAGAACGAGAAAGAACATGCCAAGATTTGGTTCAAGCTTCTGCATGACGGTGGTGTGCCTTCCACGGAGGAGAACCTTGCGGATGCCGCAGCGGGCGAGAACTACGAGTGGACGGACATGTACGCTGGGTTCGCTAAGACTGCTAAGGAGGAAGGATTCGATGAGATTGCTTTCCTTTTCGAGAAAGTCGGAGACATCGAGAAAACCCATGAGGACCGTTATAGGAAGCTATTGAAGAACGTTCAAGACGATGTTGTCTTCTCAAAGGACGAGGACATGATTTGGGAGTGCTCGAACTGCGGCCACATCGTGATCGGCAAGCGAGCTCCAGAAGTGTGCCCGGTCTGCAAGCATCCGAGGAGTTATTTCCAAGTTAAAGCTCAAAATTATTAATATTATTGAATATGAGGAAGATCATCATTGCCGCCATTTCTGCGGCCATCATTCCTTTCGCTGCCACTGCGCAGCCGAAACCAGCTCAGCCAGAGGCTGACTACAAGTTTACAGTCGTTAAGGAAAATCCGATCACTCCGGTCAAGAATCAGTACCGTTCCGGAACATGCTGGTGCTTCTCAACTCTTGGATTCCTTGAGTCAGAGGCGATTAGAATTAAGAATATTAA
This sequence comes from uncultured Bacteroidales bacterium, assembly GCA_934678915.1. Lineage (GTDB taxonomy): Bacteria > Bacteroidota > Bacteroidia > Bacteroidales > UBA932 > Cryptobacteroides. Next base: position 8,945 of record CAKUSF010000047.1, on the reverse strand, counting down.
GGATACTACCCTATACCCTGATTTCTCAGAGATGTTCGTTGTCTCAAATTCCTACAAGGAAAGGGCTGTGAAATATGTCCGCACTGACGGCCACATCAACTTTGCTGCCGGTTCCGAGGCTGACGATGTCCTGCACATTGCAGAGGACTATGGTCTGGTTCCTCAGAGTGCTATGCCTGGGCTCCAGCCGCTTCCAATCCACGGTGAACTTGACGCTACCACAAAGGCCTACGTTGAGGCCATTGCGAAGAACCCTAACAGGACCCTTTCCACAAACTGGAAGAAGGGCTTCGATGCCATCGTGGATAACTACCTCGGAGAGACCCCGGAGACTTTTGAATATAACGGAAAGACCTACACTCCGGCCTCCTATAGGGATGAGATGGGCATCGTTCCGTCTGATTATGTGACTCTTACATCCTTTACCCACCATCCGTTCTACACTTCGTTCATCATCGAGATTGCGGACAACTGGAGATGGGACTCAGCCTATAATATTCCTTTGGATGAGTTCATGGAGGTGATTTATAGTGCTATAGACAAGGGCTATACTCTAGCGTGGGGGTCTGATGTCAGCGAGAAAGGCTTCACCAGAAACGGAATCGGTGTGCTTCTTGACGATGTGAAGGCTACATCTGGTTCAGATCAGGAACGTTGGGTCGGCAAGGCAGGAGAGAAGAAAGAGGCGGTTGTGGAACTTCCTAAAGAGGCTTCTGTGACTCAGGAATCCCGCCAGCTTGGCTTTGACAACAAGACCACGACGGATGATCATGGAATGCAGATCTTCGGTGTCGCTACTGACCAGAACGGAACTAAGTACGTCATGGTAAAGAACTCTTGGGGAATTACCGGAAAGTATAACGGTATTTGGTACTGCTCTGACTCTTTTGTTCGCGCCAAGTCAATGGATGTTGTGGTTCACAAGGACGCACTTTCCAAAGATCTTAAGAAGAAACTTGGAATCAAGTAAGACTGTAGTACCTTGCATGTAATTGATAAGGTAAATGAACATTATCAAACATATTCCCAACACGATTACCTCTATGAACCTCCTTTGTGGTGTTCTGGGGGTAATCGCTTCTTTGAACGGCAGGCTGGAACTCGGATTCGAACTGATGATTCTTGCCGCAGTCTTTGATTTTTGCGATGGTCTGGCCGCAAGGCTTCTGAAGGCATATTCAGAAATCGGAAAAGAGTTGGACTCACTGGCGGATGATGTCAGTTTCGGAGTACTTCCGGCAGTGATGCTCTATCAAATCAGCGGAACGGACATTCTGATTCTGAAATGTTTACCGCTTGTTCTAGCTGCTTTCTCTGCTTTAAGACTCGCTAAGTTCAACCTAGATGAGCGTCAGCACGACAGTTTCATTGGGCTTCCGACTCCGGCTGCCGCGATGATCTGCGGCTCGCTTGCGACCCTCGTGACCGTTAGGCCTGACTGTTTCCTGGCACATTGGTGCGAAGGTGCGGTCTTCATCCCAGTTCTGACACTGATTCTTTGCTATCTGCTTGTCAGCGAGATCCCTATGTTCTCGATGAAGTTTGGTGGAGGAAAGAAGGCTGCCAAATTGGAGGTTGCTAAAAGGGTTGCTTTTCTGGTCATCGTGGGACTGTCAGTTGTGATCGCTTTGGTTGAGCGTTCCCACTGGTCATTCGTGTTCCTTACCAGTTTCCTTGGCTACATCTTCATCAACCTGGCGATGGGCGATTTGGTGACAAAGAAGTAGCTGGGATTCATTTCGAGATATGGCTGAATCCAAGAAACACATAATACTTTATGTCCACGGAATGGGCGGGGGAGGTGACAGCCGGATCCCGTCCATTTTGAAAGACAATCTTGGGACAGAATTCGAGGTCGTCATCCGGACGTACGATTTTGATCCGGAAGTAGCTCATGCACAATTGTCTGCATGGGCTGCGGAAGTCCATCCGGATCTTGTTATAGGTGAGAGCATGGGAGCCACGCATGCCATAGCGCTTAAGGGCTATCCTCACCTTTTCGTGTCCCCGTCCTTGAATGCTCCCCGGTACTTTGTGGCTTTGTCATGGCTTACTTTGATTCCGGGAGTGACAGCTTTGTTCGATAAAATCTATCGTCCGAAGTCTGGAGACAGACAGAAACTCCATTTCACCTTCAAGCCGTTGTCCAAGTGGAAGAGAATCCTCTCAGAAGCTTTGCTGAATACCCCCCGCAACGGAAGTCAGGACTATTTTCACGCATTTTTCGGCACACGCGACCATTACCGTCGCAGCGGCATCGTCTCAATCCGCACATGGAAGAAATACCTCGGAGAAGGCACATGGACCATCTACGACGGCACCCATTTCATGGAGTACGAATATGTCCTCTCACTCCTCATCCCTAAAATCCACGAGGTCTTAGCATCACAATCGGGTGCATAGAAGCGTGTTTTGCACCCGAAACTTGTTTAAACACCCCTTACGGGTGCGAAATAACTTGTCTTGCACCCGTGTCACTTTGCTGAGAATAGTTCATTTATTGCAATGGATAATATCTTTTTTCTTTTTTTGTCGATGATGTTGTTTCATGGCTTGCTTTTTATTATTTTCATTGTTATTTTTGTTTAAACAAAATTTACTAGTTATGAATAAGAAAACTTATACCGTGGCGATGTTTCTTGCGTTATCAGCTATTTCAGTTTATTCGCCTGTCTCTTATGCTGGTGATATTCAGCAAGTTAGTGTTAGCTCGATTACGAGAGACTCTGAACTTTATGAACATTTAGTGGATATCATTGCTGATTATTGTAATTGTGATAAATCGGAGATTACAATGTCTACTGAGCTTTCTACTTTAGGAATCGATTCCTTAGGACGCTTGGAATTAGGGTCAATAATCTATTTTGAACTTGATGTTGAGTTGTCTTTTGAGGAATTGTCAGAGGCTGCTACTGTGGCTGATTTGTATGATCGTATATTATTTCATAAATCTTAATGTTAAGTAAGTTGCCTATTAAATTATTAGGCCTACTTTCTGTTTTTTTCTTTTTACATTTTCCTCAACAGATTTATGCCCAGCATGAATATGTTAGGAATGCCAATGTTTATGGTGAATTGCGTCATGAACGTTATAAGTTTCCTGTCAGTGAGGCTAATGTACTGTTGGTTCAGGTGAATGGTAGCAAGGTTGATTCAACTTACCGTGTCAGCACACGAAGCGGAATATTCATTTACAAGAATCTTAGACCTGGCAAGGTTTACATCAAGGTTTCAAAGATGGGCATGGAGTCCGTGGATGGTGTGTTTGACATCACCGAAGGGGATAACGCTGTTTTGTTTACCATGCGAAACAGCAAGGAAGCAATAAAGGAGGCTACTGTGACCGCTTCAGCATCATTGATGAGGATTCTAGGCGACACAACGGTTTTCAATGCCGCTGCTGTGAAGACGATGGAAGGAGATAAGGCCATCGCCATCCTTGAACAGCTTCCTGGATTTGACTTGAGTGGAGGAACCATCAAGTACCGAGGAAAAAAGATCGCAAGAACGTACGTCAATGGTGTTCAGGTTTTTGGGGACAATGCCAAGACTGCATTTGACATGTTGCTTGCCGATGAGGTGACTCATGTGAAAGTCTATGAGGAGCAGAGCGCTGAGGACAAGCACCGTGGACTTAAGAATTCTGTTAAGGAGCAGGTGCTTGATGTAGCGACAAAAGAAAATATCATTTCTTTCGGAAGTGCATCAGCACAGGTGTCTGGTGGAGTGGATGAGGCAAGGAATGAAAACGGAAATATTCAAGGGCGTTATTATGCCCACGGGCTCGCGAATTTTTTCTCTGAAATGGACAATGCCTCTGTCTTTCTTGGTGTTAATAATGTCAACTCTACCATCAATGGAATTGTGAGCGGTGGTGTTCCTTCCGTAGTTGCTGATTTCGGTGCATTGGCATCTTATAATGAGTTCATAGGGACGCAGTTGGATTTCACGCATCGTTGGAAGGACCGCAAGTATGGCAATGCCGTGAGTGCCGCCTATGCTTTCTCTCATGTATATTCCCGTAGCACGGACCGTGTGCTGACAGACTATTTCGAGACTGAATCCTCTCCTGCCAGAAACATGTCCGACACGACTCTGGCTTCGACTAAGCGACACCGTCACGATTTCGAAGTTGGTCTATTTTTCCAAGATACACCTCTCAAGAGTATTGATTTAAGCGTTGACGGAACGTTGATCGAGACTGACCAATGGAGGAAGGCTTCAAGTCTTGTTGTCAGTCCGGTCGGGAATGTCAGTCAGGATTCAAACATTGGCTCAGATGCTAATGACTTGAGTCTTAACGCCTCACTTGTCTGGAAAAACAATGATCTGGGACACTTTAGGCCTCGCGTCATCCTTAATGGGGCATTTGTGAATAACAACACATTGTCTTGGAATATAGACACTCTCTCAACATCCTACATCAGAAGGAATCTCCAGTCCGATGGCATCGGCAAGTCCTGGAATGCAAGACTGAGAAGCGATCTGGACATCATTCTAGGCAACGAAGCGAGCAAAACCTCAAAGTTGAATGTCGGAGCGTCCGCCAAGGCCGAGAAAATTCAAAGACGCAATCTGACAATGGACATCCTTGATCCTGAGGCTCCAGTTCAGGACCTTGCCAACACCTACGATTTTACTTGGAACACAGTCTCGGCTAATCTTGATCAGGAATATTCCTACACTAAGGGACGGAAAAATTTTACCGTGTCACTTAAAGAGTCGATTATACGTCAGAAAGATGACGAACGTCTTCCATTTGACGCAGCGTTCAACCGTTTCTATGTTGACATTCAGCCAGAGATACGTTACCGAGATTATCTGTCATCCTTTTCTATTTCCGGGAAGTCGGTAATCCCTTCTTTAGAGCAGACTCGCGGCCGGATCACGGACATGAATCCATTGGTGCTTTCCGGTGGAAATCCGAACTTGAGACAGGCGTACATGTTGAATGCATCAGCTCTCGATAATATATTCATGGACAAGAAAACAGGGTTGAATCTTGGTTATGGTCTTGGCGCGTCATGCACGTTCAACCCGATTGCCACGAGAACCTATTATTTCACTGAGGACACGACTTTGCCTGAATATGACGGCTATGTGGCGAGAAAAGGTGCCATACTTAACACATTTGTGAACACTTCCGATCCGTCTTGGTCGGTAAATGGACAGTTCTCGTTGTCTCGTCGCTCGAAAAAGGTAAAATTGTCATCCTCACTGAAACTCAGCGGTGGTTACGACAGCAGACCACAATATCTACGTGACGAACTTGCTCATGTGAGAACTGTCCAAGCTAAAGCGGATTTGATGGAGATGTTCACGGCATCTAAAAGGTTGTCCATGACCTTTAACTTGAAAATGACTTACCTGCGTTCGTCCAGCGATGCTGGTGGATTGCTCTCTAGTTCATTTGTGACTTACGCTTATGGCACTGTTAGGTACCAATTCAAGAAGCCGACATTTATCAATGTCTCTGCCTCGGTTCAGAACAATGACTATCTTTCCGGAGCAGGGATAGACAATCTATTCGCTAACATGAAAGTTGAGGTAGGTCATAGGTTTACAAAACAAGGATTCGTAGTAAGCGTCTGCGCCTACGATTTGCTGAACAAAGCCTCGTCCTATTCCACAGTGACCACAGCGGATTACTATCTCCAGAAATGGAACCCGTCTTATGGACGTTACTTTTTGCTGAATGTCCGCTATGAGTTGAGAAAGAAAAACATGTCCCGGAGGTAGTGCTGGACAAGACTTTCATACTCATGAATCAAAGACAGTTAATTAAGAGAAGATATCTAACATAATAGATAATCCTTGATGGTCCGTGTGATGTTGGCAATGGCGGTGGTTGGTACCATTGCTTCGGATAGAGGCATTCCAGCTGGGGTGACTTGGAGAACGGCATCGAATCCGGCATCGAGAAGTTGTTGCAGGTCAGAAACTTGGCCGGCAATTAGGACGATCTTGGGACGATTCTCTGGGTCGGTGTGAGCTCGGACATATTCGAGAACCCCCATTGGCACTTTCCCTTTCAGGGTTTGAATGTCTGCCTTCCCTTCACCTGTGATGACTAGAGTGCATCCGTTCAGGAGACTTTCAAGGCCGGCAATGTCCAGAATTTTTTGGATTCCGTGGACCATTTCTGCCCCAAGCACTCCACCTATCGCGCCTCCGATTCCACCGGCAGCTCCGGCTCCGGGAATATTCATTATTTCTTTACCTGAATATTTTGAATATTCCTTGCAAAGCTTTGTCATCCATTTGTCCAAGCTTTCCGCCATTGCCGGGGTAGCGCCTTTCTGTGGGGCAAACATCATCGCTGCACCTTCTGGCCCACAAAATGGGACTGAGACATCGTAGAATCCTGTGATCTTGCAGTTATTCAATAATTTGCATCTGTGAGAGACGTCAATCCCGCTAATATCTTTCAGCACGAGCGGCTGGCGGTGTTCTCCATCTTCCGGACACAGAAACCTATACCCCAGAGCCTGAAGCAGCCCGGTCCCTCCATCGCATGTTGCACTTCCTCCCAGGCCAAGCCAAATGTTCCTCGCACCGTGCTTAAGAGCATCAAGGATTAATTCACCGGTACCGTAGGAAGTTGCTTGCAACGGATTCCTTTCTTCTTTGATTAACAGTCCCAGTCCACTCGCTGCTGCCGTTTCTATGATGGCTGTCTCTCCGTTGTTGATCAGTCCGTACTTTGCCTTTATGGGTCTGCCCAATGGGTCCGAACATCTTATCTCTCTGAAAGAACCTCCTGACATTTCTGTCATTATCGTAGAAAAGCCTTCACCTCCGTCTGAGACAGGAATTGACACAGCCTCTCCGCTTTGAAAAGCTGCTAGGGCAGCCTCTCCTGCTTGAGAAGAAGTCAGGCATCCTTTGAATGAATCTATGAGAGCAATCGCTTTTATCATAACTTTCTGCGTGTCCGACACCAAAGATAGTGAAGATTTTTTTACCTTTGCAGTTTGAATGTGTCCAAGTTTAGAAATTTGAGATTTAGATTGTGGCGAGAGTACTTTCCCTTGGCTATAATTTGCTGACAGTGAAGAAATTATTAACCTGTATCGTTATTGCTGCGTCCGTCTTGCTAGCTTCCAGCTGTGCTAGGCGGGTAGAGAGCAGCTACAAGACGATTGCTTTGGTCAATTCTCTTCTGACCGATTCCCTGTCCAGACTTCGCTTCCTTGCAGAGTCCAGTGGCAAACCGTCCGGAGCGATTGTACTGATAGGAGAGCCGGCCAGTTGTCTGCGCCTTAGCGAGCAGATGATGGTCGGAGATGAGTTTGACAACATTGATGCTCGTCGTGTCGGAGATGGCTTACCTGATTTCGCAGGAGAGACGATTGTCTCGATTTTGGATTTTGCAGACTCTTCAACGCTCAGTGTCAAAAATCAGACTGAGTGCAGGGAAATAGCTGTCAGACAGTCTCTTGCCGCTTTGGCTCTTCCTGTTGGATGTAAGGTGTTGATTATTTGCTCTTCCAAGTTGTCTAGCCTCGGAGGAGAGGATGTTGTTGACCTCTTTGGAAGGATAGGATGTGAAGTACCGGTTATATATTCATCGGACTCGACATTCTCTTTGTCAAAAGCATGTTTCCTCAAGATGAGAGAAAGGAACATGTTCACTCATAACATCTCTTATCCGACTGCTAGACTTTTTATGTCAGTTGCGGACTCCTTAGGTTCTGAAGAAGTAGTCGTCCCGTTTGTTGACAGCTTGGTACCAGCCTCATTCCCTGACACAGTAGGGGTTTTGGCTCCAAACACTTATTATTCCTATGTCGTACAAAATCAGCATTAGTCCGGAGGAAATAGAACAACTGGAGCCATCAAGCTTTCCAGGAAAGATCAAGGTGATTGATTCCCTTGGTTTTGAGTTCATGAAAGCTGTGGCATACCTTAGGAAACAGAAGGTTATAGGTTTCGACACGGAATCTCGTCCGTGCTTCTCGGCCAACCAGCCACATTATGGCGTGTCTCTTCTTCAACTTTCCGGTAAGGAACGTGCGTTCTTGTTCAGAGTCAAACTAATGGGCGGAATACCCAAGCCACTTCGCAAGATTCTTGGCAACGAAGAAATCTTAAAGATCGGAGCTGCGGTAACAGATGATGTCCGAGGCCTTAAGAAGCATCATGATTTTGAACCTAAATCATTCGTGGATCTTCAAAAAATGGTCTGGGAATATGGGATTAAGGACAAGAGCGTAAAGAAGATGGCCGCAATTATCCTTGGAGTTCGCATCTCCAAGACCCAACAACTCTCCAATTGGGAAGCGGAGACGTTGTCGGATTCACAGCAGGCTTATGCTGCAACAGACGCATGGATTTGCCGTGAGATGTATTTCAAGTTGATGGCATCGGAGAAGAATCCTTTGACACCGGAACAGATGCTTCCTAATCCTCCAAAACACATTGACAATGACAAAGATAATATTAAAGAAAGGTAGAGAGGATTCTCTTTTGAGATTCCATCCTTGGGTTTTTTCCGGTGCGATTGCTCAGATTGTCGGTGAGCCGGCAGAAGGTGACATCGTGGGGGTCTTTTCCCAAAGTGGGGATTTTCTTGCTTATGGGCACTATCAGGTAGGTTCTATCGCAGTCCGTGTGTTGAGTTTTGCCGGTGAGGATGTCCTTTCTCCCGACTTCTGGAGGAATATGATTGCCCGTGCTCTCAAGGTACGCATCGCTGCCGGTCTGTCCGGTGCGCTCCCTGAACATGAATCTCCGGTCCCTGAGCCAGTATTTCCGGTCCCTGAGCTTGTCGAAGGGCCGGCCCCTGAGCCAGTCGAAAGGCTAGCTCCCACCAACTGCTACCGTCTCGTTCACGGAGAGGGTGACGGCCTTCCAGGTCTCATCATAGATTACTATGACGGTGTCTGCGTCATGCAGGCTCATTCCGTTGGCATGTTCCGAGCGAAAGGAGCAATCTGTGAAGC
>CAKUSF010000046.1 GCA_934678915.1 uncultured Bacteroidales bacterium | reverse complement strand
CTGGAATACCAGCTGCATCAGGAAGTTTGCCACCATACTGGTTGATGATGTCAACATACTCTTGAGGAACTGAAGATGATCCATGAAGTACGATTGGGAATCCTGGGAGTTTCTTCTCGATCTCGTGGAGAACATCGAATGCAAGTGGTGGTGGAACAAGACGTCCAGTCTTAGGGTCTCTTGTGCACTGCTCTGGTTTGAACTTGTAAGCACCGTGTGAAGTTCCGATTGAGATTGCTAGTGAATCGCAGCCTGTACGAGTAGCGAAGTCGATAACCTCCTCTGGCTTTGTGTAGTGAGATTCCTCAGCGGCAACCTCATCCTCAACACCAGCGAGAACTCCAAGTTCTGCCTCAACAGTAACGTCATACTTGTGAGCGTACTCAACGACTTTCTTGGTAAGAGCAATGTTCTCCTCGTAAGGAAGAGCGGAGCCATCAATCATCACTGAAGAGAAGCCCATGTCAACGCAGCTCTTGCAAAGTTCGAAGCTGTCACCGTGGTCAAGGTGAAGAACAATCTGAGGATGCTCCCAACCGAGTTCCTTGGCATACTGAACAGCACCTTCAGCCATGTAGCGGAGAAGGGTCTGGTTGGCGTAGTTGCGCGCACCCTTGGAAACCTGAAGGATAACCGGTGACTTCTCCTCAGCAGCAGCCTGGATGATAGCCTGAAGCTGCTCCATGTTGTTGAAGTTGAATGCAGGAATAGCATAGCCACCCTTTACGGCCTTTGCGAACATCTCTCTGGTGTTGACCAGGCCAAGATCTTTGTATGATACCATAATTCTATGAATTTAGAAATAAATATACGTTTTTTTCGGCATAGGTTCTCTTCAAATGCCGTGCAAAGTTACGGTATTTTTCATAAAATTTTTATATTTTTGTTTGTTTAAACGTTTAACAATTATTGACATGGCTATTGGTGATGATTTCAAAATAATCTCTGACAAAACGACTGACGGTGTCAGGCACATCACTGCTGTTCCGAGTGTGATTGTCTGCTCGGCTCAGATTGATTTCGATCTCGTTGACGGGAAGATTCACAATCTGCATTACATAAAGGGATGCGATGGGAATCTACAGGCTTTAGGGAGACTTCTGGAGGGAATGGAGGCGAAAAAAGCAGTTGAGATTCTGTCCGGGGTCAACTGTCATGGGCGCGGTACCTCATGCTCAGACCAGCTGACACGGGTGCTGCGGAGTATTACGGGATAGATGTCGCTTCGACAAGCTCAGCGACCGGTTGGTGAACTTGCGGTCCCTGAGCTTGTCGAAGGGCCGAACCACGGTTGGTGAACCTGCGGTCGCTGAGCTTGTCGAAGGGCCTAACCACAGCGATCGGATAGAAAGGAGACGTAGCGACGACGAACGATTCCATGGCGACCAACTTCAAGGATGAACGGCATCGAGGATAGGTCGAAAGTGTCCAGCAAGGTCTTGGCTAGTTCCGGATCAGAGGCCATTATCTCATCAACGTTCACGTCCAGGATTCTCAACCCTAGGGAATCAGCGGTAGATAGTTCTGCCTTGCAGTAAGAACATCCTTCTGTGTGAAAGACGATAAAACCACCTTTCCTTCTGATTTGTTTCCAACCAGGTAGATTGTACTTCGGAAGTTTTGAACCAACAGGAGTACGAGATAGCAGTTCCGTCATCATTCTGGCAAGCCCCACGACTTTAAGGGTGTCATCAGACGTGTTCCAGATCTCTGGACGCGAGAGAACATATTCATTGATGAAAGGCAATGTCCCTTCCTTGCTAACTTCATCACGACGTGATGTCAGCCAATAAAGCAGATCCCCTTCAAGATGCTTGAAAAATGTGGTGTCGCCTTTAGCTAAAGTTCGAGATTCCAACGCTTTAGCCATTGACATAACATCAGAATCTGCAGCAAAGAGTTTGTCCATCAGGGCAGCGGAAGCCGAACCGCCATATTCATAATTCACATCGGAAAGAACAATGCCAAGGAGCTGCTCCAAGGCTTGTGCGTCCATTCCCCTACCGATGATGATGCCAGACCGGTCCAGAAGAAACATCCTGGGAGTCTGGATCACACCATATTTCATCTGGTAGTCAGAGTCGATTCCCGGATCCCAAAGATGGATGACTTTAGTTTTTGGGGCACTGACAGCGAATTTTGTCTGCCGCCACTCCTTCCAACTCTGCGGATTATCCCCGGTGTAGATAGCATAGACATCTATAGGCCAATTCTTTGCATTAAGCTTTGAGCGCAAAAACAACGTCTCCAATCTACACTTTGAGCACTCGGTGTCATAGAAAAAAAGTACGCGGTAACGATTCGCGGGGCCACCGACTTCAACCCTCTCTCCTTCAGGAGTTTCCATCTCAATCAATGGAGCATTCATCCCAAGAAGCGACTGACGGTTAAAGTCAGCGAATATCTTGGCATTAAACAGAACCTCATCTCCACCCATGTCAATCTCGCCTGTAGCGAACCACTTGTCAGTCAAATGAATAGCCACAGCTTCATCACCCATCACAGGAGACTCCAGATAATGGTCGTAAATCTTCAGTGCGATGTGACGACGCAGAACCGAATCTTGGGCTGAATCAATCAGAAGGTCGCATTCCTCGTTCTTCACCTCAATCCTTTCAGGTTCAAGCGTTCGGAAATATTCCTCCAACCGCGCATCCAACTCAGCCAGGCGTGTAGAATCAATCTGCCCAACGCAATGAAGCGATGGGAGCAGCCATAGCAGAAGGCCAATGAATATTACTGTTCCTCTTTTCATCTGACTTCCGGCAACACGACTCCCTCCGGAATAAACTGCGAAAGATCGCCACGATGCCGAACGACATCACGAACAGCCGAGGATGAGATGTGAGAATATTCCTGAGCGGTAGGAATGATTATGGTATCGACTTCAGGAGCCAGATGACGATTCGCATCTGCTATCGCCTGCTCGTTGTCGAAGTCTGTCATATTCCTTACCCCTCTGACAATGTGTCGGACTCCGAGTTCGCGACAGATGTCTATGGTAAGTCCTTCATAGTGAATAATTCTCACGCCTCCCATGCCGCGGGTAGCCTGACGGATGACGTCTTCCCGCTGCTCCATGGTGAAGAAACCGCGCTTGTCCTGATTGATTCCCACGGCCACTATGACCTCATCGAAAATGGTCAAGGCTCTAGTCAGAATGTTCAGATGCCCAGACGTGAACGGATCAAAGGACCCTGGAAACAATGCTATTCGATTCATGATTACTCTTCTTTAGAATGTTTACAACTGCCAATTAATCGGAGTCTTTCCCTCGCTCACAAGAATCTCGTTCGTTCTGGAGAAATGTCTGCAACCGAAAAAGGCACCTCTTGCTAGCGGAGACGGATGTGCCGCCTCTAGCACATAATGACGGGATGTGTCGATTAGTTCCTTCTTACTTCTGGCGTAATTGCCCCAAAGCAGAAACACAACTCCGTTGCAATTGTCTGAAATATAATGGATAACCGCATCGGTAAACTGCTGCCAACCGATTCCGCTGTGCGAAGCCGCCTCACCCGAACGGACAGTCAGGATCGAGTTCAGAAGGAGAACTCCCTGACGCGCCCAATTCTCCAGATTAGGGCATCCGCTCATCCTTATTCCCAAATCATTCTCAATCTCTTTGAATATGTTCTTGAGAGACGGTGGAGCGGGAACGTTGTCAGGTACGGAGAAACTAAGTCCCATTGCCTGCCCGTAACCGTGATACGGGTCCTGACCAAGAATCACCACCTTGACTTGATCGACAGGAGTCAGATCAAAGGCTCTGAATATCTCAGGGCCGGGAGGAAAGATCACTTTCCCTTGCGCTTTCTCGCCATGCAGATAACGCGCAAGCGCAGCAAAGTAGGGCTTGTCAAACTCACTTTGCAGCGCTTTCTTCCAACTTTGTTCTATCCTTACGTCCATAACAGATGCCTTTCAAAAGGACATGGTCATTAATGACCACTAAGATAGAGATTAATCTTTGAATATGTACGCAATCACATCGTCAATGTTCTTGACATAATGGAATGTCAGGCCTTCGACATAGATCGGCTTGATGTCCTCGACATCCTTGCGATTGTCCTCAGAGATCACAATCTCGGTAACACCTGCGCGTTTCGCTGCGAGGATCTTTTCCTTGATGCCACCCACTGGAAGGACTCGTCCTCTTAGGGTCATCTCACCGGTCATCGCAATTCCTGGTTTCACAGCCTCCCCACGAAGTGCGGAAACCATTGAGCTCACCATAGTTATACCAGCTGAAGGTCCGTCCTTAGGAACAGCTCCTTCTGGAACGTGGACGTGGATGTCCTTGGCTCCAAACTCCTCGGATGTCATTTTGGCAAGCTGAGGATGAGCCTTGATGTACTGGTAGGCAATCGTAGCTGATTCCTTCATCACATCGCCAAGATTTCCTGTCATTGTCATGACACCCTTGCCTCCGCTAACCGAACTCTCAACAAACAAGATTTCACCTCCCATCTGCGTCCATGCAAGGCCAGTAACGACTCCAAGTGCCTCATTACCTTTCTGAAGATCATGGAAATTGGTTGGCAAACCGAGATATTCCTTAAGATGCTCTTTCTTGATGACTGTCGGATAGGATTCACCCAAGGCAATCTTCTTGGCCGTCACACGAGCGATTTTTGCAATCTGCTTCTCTAGGCCACGGACTCCGGACTCATGGGTATATTCATCAATGATCTTTTCCAAAGCGGCTTTGTCGATGCGGAGCTCCTTCTTACCTATTCCGTGCTCCTCCAGCTGCTTAGGCACAAGGTAACGCTTGGCGATCTCCATCTTTTCCTCAGCCAGATAGCCGGTGACGTTGATCAGTTCCATTCTGTCAAGCAAGGCGGACTGGATTGTGGAGATGTTGTTCGCAGTGGTGATGAACAGCACGTTCGAAAGGTCGTAGTCGATGTCCAGATAGTTGTCGTGAAACTCTACGTTCTGCTCAGGATCAAGCACTTCTAGAAGAGCGGAAGACGGATCACCTTTGTAGTCGTTGCCGACCTTGTCAATCTCGTCCAGAACAATGACAGGGTTGGATGTGCCAGCCTTGTCGATTCCGTTCAAGATACGTCCTGGAAGGGCTCCGACATAGGTCTTCCTGTGTCCTCGCAGCTCAGCCTCATCGTGCATGCCACCGAGAGCTATCCTAACATATTTTCTTCCCAAAGCCTTTGCGATTGATTTGCCAAGACTAGTCTTGCCTACTCCCGGAGGGCCGTAGAGGCAAAGGATCGGGGACTTCATGTTGCCTTTCAACTTAAGGACGGCAAGATATTCAATAATCCTCTCTTTCACGGTGTCAAGGCCGTAGTGATCGCTGTCCAGAACCTTTTGGGCATGCTTCAGGTCAAGATTGTCTTTTGACATCTCGCCCCACGGCAAGTCAAGCATGAACTCAATGTAGTTGTACTGGATGCTGTAGTCAGGTGAGGATGGGTTGTACTTCTCCAGTTTGGCAAGTTCCTTCTCGAACTGCTTTCCGACAGCTTCAGGCCACTTCTTTGTCTTGGCCTTGGCACGGAACTTCTCGAACTCTTCCTCTTCGTCCATCCCAAGTTCCTCCTGGATGGTACGAAGCTGATTATTAAGATAGTACTCTCTTTGCTGTTGGTCAATGTCACTTTTGACCTTCTGGTTGATTTCCTGCTTGATCTTTAGAAGTTGGATCTGAGTGTCCAGCACCTTGAGAAGTTTCATAGCTCTGACAGTAATGTCGTCAATGCCAAGGAGCTGAACCTTCTCCGTGAAGTTCTCTATTTCGATTGTTGTCGCAATGAAGTTCACAAGGAAAGCATAATTGTCAATGGACTTGAGAGCGCCCACAGCTTCCTTAGGAGCGAAAGACGATGACTTTATGATGATGGCAGCCTTTTCTTTCAGCGATTCTGCAATCATCTTAGTGCTGTTGTCGTTCTCCGGGATTATGTCCTCTATGTACTTCACCCTCGCAGTGATGTAAGGCTCGTAAGAAACCACTCCAGCCATCTGAATGCGCTTGATGCCTTGAATAATGGCCGTGATTGTGCCATCCGGCATTTCGAGGACTTTCATCACTCGGCTTACGGTACCATATTCATAAAGATCCTTTTCCGATGGATCCTCAACTGTGATGTCCACTTGTGGAACCGCCCCGATAAAAGAGTCACGTTTCTCCGCCTCCTTGATCAAGGTTATAGATTTCTGACGGCCAATTGTGACAGGATAAACCATGCCTGGGAATAGCACAGCATTCCTCAAAGCAAGAATAGGCAAGGTGTCAGGAAGATCAGCCGCCTCCACCTTCATCTGCTCTTCTCCCTGCATCACAGGGATTATGTTCACTTCCGCAGCTCCTGCTGGGAAGAAAATGTCCTTATTATTGTCTGTGTTCATAATGTCCATTTTAAAATGCCGCACGCTTCGTCCTGCCAAATTGGCAGAAAAACAGAAGCCGATTGAGCATTCCGGGATATGGTCAATCTCCGTGCCATAAAATTTGGACAATAAATTTACGTATATGATTTTGAATATTAAAAAAATAAGTCTATTTTTGCATCCCCAAACGAACTTTGGGGGATATTATGGTAAATCCTAATAAATATTAATAGATTATGACAAAGGCAGAAATCGTGAATGAGGTTGCGAAGTCAACCGGAATCGAGAAAATCGCAGTTCAGTCCGTTATTGAGGCTTTCATGGACACTGTTAAGGACTCAATCATCAGAAAAGAGCCTGTTTATCTTCGTGGTTTCGGTAGCTTCATCGTAAAGCACAGAGCTAAGAAAGCAGCCAGGAACATCACCAAGAAGACAACAATGACCATCCCTGCACACGACATCCCAGCTTTCAAACCAGCTAAGATTTTCGTGAATGCAGTTAAGGAGGAAAAATAATTTTTAAACATCTTTTATTATGCCAAGCGGAAAAAAGAGAAAGAGACATAAGATGTCTACGCACAAGCGTAAAAAACGCTTGCGCAAGAACAGACACAAGAAGAAGTAATGCTTCTGTGCCTGCCATTTTAGCAGTCTGCTAGAAGAAAAAGGCTGACCGGAAGTGCCGGACAGCCTTTTTTAGTAATATTCAAGAAATAAATTGGCGAGTTCGCCAAGTTTTATTTTTATCACCATTGTTATTTCCTTATGGAGTCAGAAAAATCTGAGAAAGATTTAATTGTCGATGTCACATCGACCGAAGTTCACATCGCGCTGATGGAAAACCATCGGCTGATTGAACTGAACAAAGAGTCCAGCAAGGGGCACAGCTTTTCCGTCGGAGATGTCTATCTGGGAAAAGTGAAGAAGATTCTTCCTGCGCTCAATGCTGCTTTTGTGGACATCGGTGACAAGAAGGAAGCATTCGTTCATTATCTGGATCTGGGATTCTATTTCACCTCATTCGATGAGTTCGTAAAAAAGAGCAATCCTAACACAGACCTTGGCGCGTTGTACTCAAGTATTCCGATAGGACCGATTCTAGAGAAAGAGGGTCGCATTGAGAACGTACTGAAAGTTGGCCAGATGGTGATTGTGCAGATCGTAAAGGAACCGATCTCTACCAAAGGATCACGACTGACTGCGGAAATTTCATTGGCAGGACGCAACATTGTACTGATTCCCTTCGCTGAGAAGGTTAGCATTTCCCAAAAGATCTCATCCAAGGAAGAAAAGCGAAGACTTGAGACTCTCGTCAGAAGCATTCTTCCCAAGAATTACGGAGCAATCATCCGCACAGCCGCAGAAGGCAAGAACGCTGCCGTGCTCGTGGCTGAGCTGAAGTCCTTAATCGAAAAATGGGAGTCGTCTTGGAAGAAAATTGCCAAATCAAAAAGCATTCAACTGCTCTTCACTGAGTACAGCAAGACCACCACTATCCTTAGAGATCTCCTGAACGATTCGTTCTCGAACATCTATGTCAACAACGAGACGGTCTATGAGGAGACAAAGAAGTATATCTCCTTGATCTCTCCAGATCAGGAAAAGATTGTGAAACTGTACAACGGCAAGGATCCAATCTTTGATCATTTCGAGGTAACGAGACAGATCAAGAGTTCATTCGGCAAGGTGGTGCCAATGAAGCAGGGAGCCTATTTGGTCATAGAAACGACTGAGGCTCTGAACGTAATTGACGTTAACAGCGGGATCCGCGCGAAGACCGACAATCAGGAAGAGAACGCATTCGAGGTCAACAAGATCGCAGCGGAGGAGATTGCTAGACAATTAAGGCTCAGGGACATGGGCGGAATAGTGATCGTGGACTTCATTGACATGGACTCTGGGGAGCATCGCAACGAGCTGCACAAGTACATGCAATCGCTCATGGAAAGTGACAGGGCCAAGCACAACGTGCTGCCTCTCACCAAGTTCGGCTTGATGCAGATCACCAGACAAAGGATCCGTCCAGTTACCGAAATCAACACAGCGGAAGTTTGCCCTGTGTGCCACGGTACCGGCAAAATCTCTTCAAGCGCGGTCATTGACGAGCAGATCGAGAGGAACATCGCCTACAATGTGGAGCACGGCAAGACCGATCTCACTTTAAAAGTCAGCCCTATTCTGGGGGCCTATCTAAAGCGCGGTGCCGCTATGCTCTCGGACAAATCCTTCCTTGGGAAATGGAAGAAGAAGTACAAGTGTCGGATCAACCTAATTGAGGTGACTGACTACACAGTCCTGCAAAATGAACTTTATGATGAGAAAGGGGACCGACTTTAGGTCCCTTTTTTAATTACGCTTCAAATCAGATCAAGTTCAAAAGTATGTGTTTAAGCATATATCTTCGAAAGCCTCTTAAGGTAAGCTTGATATCTGATATTCCTCTTAATTACGTTCTAAAAGTTTGTCTTAGTCAAATAGCATATTAATGCCTCCGTTTAGGTCTCTACATTCTAGGCACGAATGCTTGTAGGTCTTGGCGTGATTTGTAAATCCTTGTTAATAAATAATATAGCTACTAGTCTTTAGCAGTTCAACACCCAAGGCAAAGCATTAACTATATGATAATTAATGCATTTTACACCATTCATTGATACTAAACGTGTTGCGTTTAGACATAAAGTGGGGATACTAATTCTTATGAAATGACTCTGACAATGATTTACCTTGTGTTGGAACTGTTGCTTGGAGGCCCTGGCGGCCTACACGCTTCGCGCGCCCTATCCGGGTAAAGGGCCGCCAAGGCCTCCAACCAACAGTTCCCTTGTCCGAAGATAGCCATGTAGCAGCGGTTGTCAACGCTGTGCTTTGTAAGAGAACTTTCAGGGCAACAGACTTTGGCTGAACACTTCATGCTCATACATCTCGACCAGAGGATTCTCCTGCCAGCCTTGCAGGTTGTACCCGTAACTGTCTCCACCGCGTCCGCCGGCCTCACGTGAGGCGAGCCTTCCCAGATCGTCATAGGAATATGCAATGCTCGGCAAGGTGACACCACATACTATCCTACCCAGCGTCTTGACGCGCCCTCTATCATCATAGGTGTAGCGGCACTCGAAACTGTCGGTCACCCCTCCGATGGTGTGGCTCTCCACCGTGGCCAGCGCATTTCCTGTGAAATCGTACTTTGTGGAGTGCACGGACTTTGATCCGTCCGGATATTTCACGACAATCTGGATGACACGCCCCATGTAGTCGTAGAAATAGAACCTCTCCGTGGCACCGGAGGAGAATCCAGCCGCGTCTGCGGTTATATTCTTGCTCTTGGCTGATGAGTTATTGCTGAGCATTGTTTTCTGCGTTTTCATTATTGCGATTATTCGGCTTGATTTTTAAAAGTAGGATAGAGAAAGCTCCCAAAAAGGAAATCATACCAAATGCTGTTAGAATGGAAATGCTCGTTATTCCCTCATCATAAACCATATCGATTACATTATTCAAAAAGTATAGTATTATAAATAAATACTCCAAACACGCAATAATCCAGCCAATCATATTGTTGAAGATTAGTTGGTATAACGACACTACTGACAATATACCATATAGAACACAATAAGGTATCCCAAATAGCGAACTTTTATCTAATAAATAAAAATAACGTTCGTTTGCAAAAAAGGTATATATCAGTAATAACAATACAATAAAGTATAGAACTCTGCCGAGAACATTAAGGATATTCATTCTCTAAAATTTTTTGTAATTGAATCTACGGACCTGAATATTGTGTGTAGTTGAATAATTTGACTGTATCTTACCGGTTGTGAAATTATGATAAGTATTAGTAATAATATTCCAATTACCCCTTTCAATATTTTTCCCATAATAGTTCCAATTCTGCGGATTCCCAGAACCGAGATGGAATCTAAGTAATATATTCGAATTGCCTTGAATTATTGAAATATTCCCATCGTGATCGGCATTGGATGCCACTACTTGGACATGATTGGCATGTATAGTTCTATCACGGAACAAGATGACATCACCTGCTTCTATATTCGAGAGAGAAGATATATTCTTGCCTATTATTTGTGAATAAACCTCCGTTGTGTTTTCATTGCGTTGAAGGTCTCTTGCAGCAGTGGTTTTCAGAATATCATTTTTAAAAGTCTCTTTATCCGAATATTTGTCTGATGAGGTAGAATATGTTCCGGTACCGTTAACAATTGTAAGTGGTAATCCATTCTCGGCAGCAAAATCAATCAATACAGATAATGCAAAATCCTCACAAGTTAATTTTGTGTTAATATTTTGATAAGAATTTGCGATACTGTTTAGAAACTCTTTAAACTTATTGATGAAATCATCAGACCAAACATTTTCAATTGACCATGGCTCTAGTCCATAAATGTCCACTAAATTAATCGGATTATTTAAGCAATATGCAAAAGGACTGTTGCTTGTATACTTCTCCGCCATCGGGTCGGAGGTGTTCCACCGTGCCGTGACCGGGTCGTAGAGCCGTGCCCCGAAGTCGATGTACGGTTTTCCAGCGAAGTGGTGGCGAACGAATACCTCAGATGATTCTACTGACAGATAGTATCCTTTTTCAGGTTTCTGTTTATTGATTTTTGGCATTCTATTTCAAAATGACTTTTATGGACAGAAACTAGTTCGATGCTGTCCTTGTTGATCACCTTATATGTTCTTGAACTTACATCGCTGATACACATCTTATTTTCATTAAATATATTCATGTATGTATTAGAGTCAAGTTGATGGATAAATTCCTTGTTGAAGTTCCTTATGTAGGAGCTGTCACCGATATAGTCAACCGCTATTGTCTTATCTTTGAGGATAACTGCTCCAACAGGTTTCGCAAATATGAATGAGTCTTTAGACGATTCAAAACTCAAACCGATTTCCCATGTAGCACTAATATTAATCCACTCTCCATTTGTATTTTTTCGGACAGTTATTGTATAGATGAGTCCTGAGATGGAATCCAAAGTTAAGAATAATGATTCAAGAGAGTCTTGCAATGCTTTATTATTGAATATAGTTAATGATTCTGCACCCATTATGACAGTAGAGTCAGATATATCGATGGTCGTACTACTATTTTGAGATCTGCAATTCTTGCAAACGAATAGCATCAAAACGCACATTGTTAGTAACGTGCTGATTAATAATATATTTTTATTCATATCATCTTATGTTAAGCGTTCCAAAATAGTAATTCTTGTATGAAGTGATATCACTGATGTACTGAGCCCTATAATATCCAACATAATATAATCGCCTTGATTTTGGGAAATATACATAACTAAGTCTGGTTTGCTTTCCATTACGATAAACATCCGAAATAACATTTCCCCAATCTCCTGAGATGTAATTGTCTAAATATCCCATAGACTCCAATTCTTTGCTAGCTACCGGCTCGACATCGGGATGGGAGTGAACGCTGGCATTTGGGGTATTTGTTATACCGTAATCCTGCCAGCTGGCAGCGTTGGACCCTTGATGCACTGACCCTATTGTGTAACGATTATTATTTCTGTGGACAACCCATTCGACATTTGTGTTGTCCGCAAGGAATTTGAATAACTTGAAAACTGGATCCGCCCTGCCAGAAGCAGATTTATAGATAAATACTTTTTTTGAAGAGCCAGAGTCGTTAATATAGACAGAGCCAGTGCTTTCCTGCAAATCTCTTAAAATAAACTCATCTTGTGCGTTCATTCTTATCATTTGCCCGTAAGAAGAATGCAGAATCACGTCACTGCTGGCTCCAATGTTAGTAATCACACCGGTACTGTCAACACTCCAAATATCCAATCCGTTAGGATCGATTAAATTGACAGGATCTCCCGCGCAAAATGAGAAAGAACTGAGATTTGTGTACTTCTTCGCCATCGGGTCGGAGGTGTTCCACCGTGCAGTGACCGGGTCGTAGAGCCGGGCACCGAAATCGATGTACGGGAGGCTGGCAAAGGCCTGCTCCTCCTTGCCAGCGAAGCGGTAGCGGTTGTCGGTGTCGGTCGGGGCGGAGGTGCTGTCGGAAAATCTGGTCCCGAACGGCATGTAGTCACTCTCCTCAAGGACCGCGGAGTCAACATCCGCATTCTCATCAGTTATGTCCACCACGGCTCTGACGCTGCCGAGACGGTCGCGGACGAACCAGAGGTCGCGGAACGTCCTTCCTGAGCCTGAGCCATTAGCCACAATCCTCCCGACAGGGGATGCGATGCTCTCAAGGGTTCTCGCTCCGCCAGCGGACACGGAATACACAAAGCCACCGCGATACTCCAACGCGCGACCGTTGGACATCATCGTCTTGACCTTTGTTCCATCTGAGAGGTAAGAGTAGCGGGCGAGCTCCGTGCCACCGCTCGTCACTTTGTCGGTCAGCCCCAGAGCGTTGTAACTCAGCGACAAGCCTCGTCCTGAATCTGAGACGAGCCTTCCGTCCGAGTCGTAAGCGAACGTCGAGGCTGTCCCTCCTGTCATTGAGGCTAGCCGGTTTCCATAATGCGTGAAGATCAATGACTTGTCTTCATTGTTGGTCACTCGCCTCAGTGCCGTGATGTTGCCGTTGTCGCTGTACTGGATGCCAGTCTCAATGTTAAGGTTCCTAACAGAACCCTGAGAGCTACCATTTCCCGTCAGTCTGCCGAGGTGGTCATACCCGTACCATTCCGATCGCGCAGTCCGGTTTCTGTGGCTGGAGACAGACTCGGAGACCTTGCCGGAGTAGTTAGGCACAGCATCGCTGCCGGACGGGTCGTAATATGCCAGGCTCTGACTGAACACTTCTTGCTCATACATCTCAATCAGAAGATTCTCCTGCCAGCCTTGCAGGTTGTACCCGTAACTGTCTCCACCGCGTCCGCTGGCCTCACGTGAGGCGAGCCTTCCCAGATCGTCATAGGAATATGCAATGCTCGGCAAGGTGACACCACATACTATCCTACCCAGTGTCTTGACGCGCCCTCTATCATCATAGGTGTAGCGGCACTCGAAGCTGTCCGTCACCCCTCCGATGGTGTGGCTCTCCACCGTGGTCAGCACGTTTCCCGTGAAGTCGTACTTTGTGGAGTGCACGGACTTTGAGCCGTCCGGATGTCTCACGACAATCTGTATGACACGCCCCATGTAGTCGTAGAAATAGAACCTTTCCGTGGCACCGGAGGAGAATCCTGTTGCACCTGAGGTCTGGTATAGGGTCTCCTTGTAAGGCAGAGTCAGACAGTTAGTCACGCAAAGGTCGTTACTGGTGACGACACCAGTAACAGGCGTAAACTCCGACGTGGATGTGCCCGTCACCCAGTACGTCACTTTCCTTGACGGCTGCCTTCCCGAAACCATGCTGCCGAGGTCCAATCCGGAATACATCGATGACCTTATGGTTGCGAGATCTGCGGCCAGCGTGCATGTTCCTTCCTCTGTCACCCGGTCGAGTGCGTCATAGGTGACGTACATCCATCTTCCGTTCCCCCTCAGTTCACTTCCGGAATGAAGGACAAGCCTATTCCGAGCATCATAGACTTTCTGAATGGTGCCTGAACCTGGGGTCTGACTTTCCGTCACGTTGCCCCAAGCGTCACGCTTCCATGTGAAGCAATATTTCTGAGCCAATTCCCCACCGAAGTCAAACCCGCTTCCGATCATAGATACCCCTTCTGGCTGGATCACGCAAACCAAACTGTCTCTGAGATCATAGACATAGTAGGTGTCCAGATTTCTTCCTCCGTTAACCGCGCGGCTCATCAGTGTGCGTCCGGTCACATCACCATAAACAAACGAGGTGTCGTTATCCTCACTGATCGTACGTGTCACACTGAGATTATCCGCTTCCCAGAAACCGTCAGCAAGTACTCCCGCTGCGGTTGCCCCGGAAGGATAGCGGTAGCGAAGCTTTAGAATTTGCCCACCCCCGTTCTCAACCGAATAGTCAAACATGGAAACGATGCCGTCCTCATGGTATAGATAACCCTCACGGCAGACGCTCTTTAACCGTCCGGACACTCCAGACTCGTAAGTCCTGTCACGGTACGGGAACTCATCAATGCCATCGTAGAACTCCAGCGTCTCCTCCACCGCTGCTGGATTGAAGGACACCCCTGTCGTGTATGACCTGTATGGAAGATATTCCCTAGTGTCTCCTCTGAGCATGTTGTCATAGACAACGGACGAGACGATGTTGTGAGTCCCATTCCCCGCTGCTTTCTGCGCGATAGTCTGGACAGGGAGCCCTAATCCGTTGTAGTAGGTGACATCTACCACAGAGGAACTAGCACTATTGTCAAGGTAAGTCCTTGACGCAGTGTAGTTGTTGCCATACGGTACACCTGTGATTGTCATGGTCACGGTGTTGCTCTGCGATGTCTTCCCAGAGTACTGTGCGAGGACATAGTACGAACCGAAAGCCCCGTCATAGCCGGAGAACGACCCGAAGTCCAGTGGCCCTCCGTTTCCGATAATAGACTTGACGCTGTACCCGTCCCTTGTCAGAGTATATGTGACACCGGGTTGCGAGCCGGACTGTGACATTGTGAAAAGCCCACCGGCCCTGTCCGTCCATGTTCCCTGTAGGGTGTAGGTGTTTAGGGAGCCGTTTGCATTCCCAGTCTGTATGACCTTGAATGTCACACTGTTCTCGGAGATGTAGAACCCAGTGTCATGCGTCTTCGTGGCATCGGAGAAATTCGGTGCGCACCGAAATGTGATGTCTAGGGTGTTGCCGTTCCTCACGTCCATCTCTATGATGGTGCCGTCGTCCGGTGCCCATCCGAGCAGACCCTCCGAATTCATCCTGCTAGCGATGCTTTGGTAAAGTGCCGGGTCGAGGGCCCCTGTGGAGACCACGGTGACAGTGAAGACACCCCCTGCGTAAGGAACGTTAATCTGATTGGTCCCTGCGCACTGTGACATGATGAACTCATCTATCATGAATATGTCATAGTAATCTAGGTTGATGCCATATTTTGAAGCTCCGGTCTCCACGTTGTAGGCCTGATAGTAACCGGATTCCGTATACGGGCCAAAG
Organism: uncultured Bacteroidales bacterium; assembly: GCA_934678915.1. Classification (GTDB taxonomy): domain Bacteria; phylum Bacteroidota; class Bacteroidia; order Bacteroidales; family UBA932; genus Cryptobacteroides. The sequence goes on along the minus strand of CAKUSF010000046.1, from coordinate 104 downwards.
TCCATAGGTCCACCATAGCAGACAACGCCACTTCCTGACATGTCCTCACCATCGCGGGTCATGTAGTACCTGATGCCTTTTGTTCCTCCAGTGACGGTGATGGT
>CAKUSF010000045.1 GCA_934678915.1 uncultured Bacteroidales bacterium | reverse complement strand
CGGGTGGTTCCACTTTTCTGAAAACTGTCGGTTCTCTTTTTTCTGAAATCTGCGGAAACAAAATTACTGCTTACACAAATGATACTCAAGTGGTTTTTTGACCGACTGGTCGCGCTGCTCGGCCTTTTGTTTTTGTGGCCGGTGTTGGTGGTTGTGGCCATATTGGTGAAGATTAAGATGCCGGGGGGACCGGTGTTCTTTGTGCAGGAGAGGGTGGGGAAGGACGGGAGGATATTTAGGTGCCATAAGTTCCGGACGATGAGGGTGAAGCATAATGGGTCTTCCGTTTCGGTGTCGGGGGATTCGCGGATCACACCGTTGGGGGCGGTGCTGCGGCACTATAAGCTTGACGAGTTGCCGGAGCTGTGGGATGTGCTGGTGGGGAACATGAGCTTCGTGGGACCGAGGCCTGATGTGCCGGGGTATGCGGACAAATTGACTGGAGATGACCGCGATGTGCTGAAGCTGCGTCCGGGCATAACGGGGCCGGCGACCCTCAAATACCGGCTGGAGGATGAAATGATCTCTGAATATGTCGCCTCGCGTCAGGCGGAGGGGGACACCCGTCCGATGCAGGAGATCGCCACTGAATATAATGACACGGTGATCTACCCTGACAAGGTTCGCCTGAACTGCTACTATTACCGTCACTATAGCTTCCTCAAGGACATCGAGATGATCTTCGCCACCGTCCTTGGGTTCAAAGTCCGATTCGCTGGTGAAGAGGTTTAGGAGTGCCGATGGTGACCCAAGTAATATTTTACAAACCACGAGCATCCGAAATTAGCCTGTAGGGCTTTCTATTGCGCTTTGGTGTGTCCGACCCTATCTTTTAGGAATGGGGTCGGGCACACGTAATTGTGCCTCATGCACTTCTGGGGCAGGGTGGCGTGGCCGTGGTTTGCAAAACGCAAATAAGAATCTTAAAATCTAAATACTATGTCAGAAGAAAGAAAGACAATTTATCTCTGTCTGGCTCATATGTCCGAAGAGGGATTGGAGCAGAAGTATGTCAAGGAAGCGTTTGATACTAACTGGGTTGTGCCGATGGGACCGAATGTGAATGCTTTCGAGAAGGATCTGGAGGCATTTGTCAATGGTCGGACGGCTCTTCGGCAGGGATCGGACGCTGTGCTTGCCGAAACGAAAGGAGCGGATGGAAATGTCGCTTCGACAGGCTCAGCAACCCAGTTGGATGGACAAGTTGCTTCGGCAGGCTCAGCGACCCAGTTGGACCGTAAGGTGGTCTGCTTGTCAGCGGGGACGGCTGCGGTGCATCTGGCGCTGATCGGTTGCGGTGTGAAGGCTGGGGACGAGGTGCTGGTGCAGAGCTACACATTCTGCGCGTCATCGCACCCTATCACCTATCTCGGAGCGAAGCCGATCTTCATCGGTTCGGAAGGGGAGACTTGGAATATGGATCCGGAGCTTTTGGAAAAGGCGATAATTGACAGAAAAGAGAAGACCGGAAAGTATCCTAAGGCCATTGTTCCGGTCGCATTGTACGGCATGCCTTATCACATAGACCGGATTCTGGCGATTGCTGAAAAGTATGGCATTCCTGTAGTAGAGGATGCAGCCGAGGGGATGGGCTCGCGTTTTGACGGTCAGGTTCTCGGAACATTCGGAAAGTATGGAGTTCTGTCGTTCAACGGCAACAAGATGATCACCACTTCCGGTGGAGGTGCCCTTATCTGCCGCAATGCCGAGGATGCCAACGAGATCATGTGGTATGCCACTCAGGCCCGTGATGCTTATCCTTACTATCAGCACACGGCCATCGGTTACAACTACCGTATGTCCAACGTCTGTGCGGGAATAGGCCGTGGCCAGATGACGGTGTTGGATGCTCACATCGCTCATCACCGTCATGTCCAGAAATTGTATGAGGAACTGTTGGCCGATGTCCCGGGTGTGAATATTCATAAGCAGCCATCGGATCCTCGTTTTGACGCCAATTTCTGGCTTTGCGCTGCCACGCTTGATCCATCGGTCCGCATCGTCGGCCAGGAAAACGCCTACAAGGAGGTGATAAAGACCGCGGTAGGTGGAGCCGCCGGTGTGATCCATCAGGTGGATTCCGCTACGACTGACTGCCAGCCGAACGAGAATGTCGAGGCCTTGCGTGTCTTCATGCTCGGCAAGAAGATCGAGGCCCGTCCGACATGGAAACCGATGCACAAGCAGCCTATCTATGCCGGTGCTCCTGTCTATACCAACGGTGTGGAGGAGTCGCTCTTCAAGGTGGGCTTCTGCCTTCCAGCCGGCCCTTATGTGACCGATGAAGACGTGCACTACATCGTGGACTGCATCAAGGAAGCGATAGTGAAGTAGGTGGCCATCGGGGCAATCCCCTTTAACATATTCATTAGCTTTATATTAAACGGAGTCTTCTGGCTCCGTAATTTTGTTATATATGTGTATTAGTACATTAGGGTAGTAGTATTATAGTGGCAAGAGAACATTGATAATGAGTATTTGCGCATTAGTGTTGTATGTTGAAATTACTGGCGTTATCATCCTCTTCTGTTGTATTCTCAGCCTTGCTCAGAATTGTACGGATGAGCTCGAAGATGGGGCTGAAGTGGTCGAATGATACATTTTTGAAATCTCCGGTTGCGTTGAAGACGTTCTTTGCGAAATCGTATTTGGTCATTGCCACGTTGTCGCCATTTCTCTTTGCCACACGTGTGTTTCCATCGATGATTTTGGGATAGGGTGACAAAGCGTCATTCTTTTTGCCGAGGGTTAAGCCATCCTCCGCAATCTCCCCATTTTTGTCGAACTCGGTGCTTAGGAATAGCCGACGTCCTTTGCTGTCTTTAATTTTCAGGTCTTCGTCTGTGTAGAAATGTTCAATGCAAATATCACTGAAGTCTCGATGGTCTGGTTTTGGAAGGACGCATGAATACACCTTGTCACTCCAGCGTTTATATAGCGTACCGTTCTCAGTAACCTTGTTGATGAAAGACTTTACGTCACAATCGAACAGGCAGATTTCTGTGTTTGTGTTTTTTCTCATAGGATAAGCCCTACAATGGTCTAGAAGGGTTGCATTGTTGACATTTTTTGCCTCATCCGGATAATGGTAAAAGCGAACGTTCAGATCGCAGTACTCCCCCTTATTTATGAAATATTTAAGGGCAGCTTCCAAATGAAACGAATCTGTTTTACCTTCGCAGAATATCGTAGCGCGGTAGTTGTTTGAGCTGTTAAGATTAGTGGGCAATGCGATTCTGGCGGAAGGGTCTAATGATTTGAGTTTTTGAAACAAACTTGTGTACACTGAGTTGTCTCTGCCTTTGATATGTCCAACAAATCCGATTCTGCCACAGATGGTTTTGATAAATGCAAGGTCAGGGTAGTCAGGTATTGGTTTACTGGAATATTTCTCAAAATATTCCAGAGCGGCTTCATGCAATCCATAACGTTGCCAAGCGTGAAGCATGGCGCGTATCCGTCTGATGAGCCTGCGGTCAACATTGACCTTTTCGTTGACGATCAGCCCGGTTACTTCATGTCGGTTGTTGGACATGGAGTATCGTGTCTTGGATTCATTGATCTTGAAGTCATTGGACTCTACTATATTCCTTAATTCTTTTGAGAGGATAAGGTGGCCTTCATGACCAATTCTGCCGATCTTGGAAGGAATCCGGCTTAGGTTTGTCGAGAATGTTATGTCGTCCGCATAGCGGGAGTACGTCATTTTGTTATCAATGGCGAAAGATTGAAGTTGATTGTCAAGCCTCCTGCAGATGAAGTTGGTCACAATTGGCGAAGAAGGCGCGCCTTGTGGAAGAATCCCGTTAAAGCAGCAGATTTGTGCCAAAGTTGTCGCGACTTCTTCATTGAAGCCAAACGGCTTGGACAGAAACATGCCACGGACACGTCCGAAATGGATGGATGAAAAGAAATCCTTAAGATCTATGTTGATGACGATTTTTTTGTGGCTATGAACAAAGGCATTTGACCTTATACCTCGTTCCTTTAGATACCCATGTACACATTTTTTATTAGGGTAAAGATCAACCAAAATGTCAGCAAGGTTTCTTTGGTAGAACTTGATTCTGGATGCTGGTGAGTAGATTGTCCGTAATCCCCCATTCTTTTTGGGAATTGCAAATGATTTGTACTGTAGTTCCTTTGGAAGCACGTACAAAAGATATGACAGATTCCTTAATGAGCCTTTAAGATAATTCGCCACATCTGCCTTTGTGCTTAAACATAGAAACCCTAAATCGACCATAATTCCTTAATAAAGCATCTGCCGCTTATTCTACTTTAAGTGCAACGGAGGCGGCCAACGCAGCCCGGAGCCGAAAGCGGACAATCAGCCAGGATTGTAATAATCGTCGCAGGATCAACAACGAAAAATCAATGTTGCGGCAGATGCTTTTCAAAATTAATAGAAATTAAATGAATATGCAACACCAGTAAAGGAACTCTATTAGAATAAATGCTTAGAAGCTGTTTTGATTTGTTTGAATGTTCTTTGAGGTGAAAAAATCTTCAAACAAACAAATCAAAACAGTTTCTTATTGTTGGTTGAGTTTTTTGATTGTGAAGGCCATCGGGCTAATCCCGATTGCTGACATCAAGAAGAATAACGACTATGCTATGTGGCTGAAGGTGTGCCAGAAAGCGGTTTGCTATTTGTTGGACGAGGTGCTGGCGAAGTACCGGATGTCTATTCTACTTCATGTAGCAGACAGCGTCCTCTGCCAAAGTTCTGCTACAGAGGCCCGCTTGGGAAAACATTCCTTCGAAGCTGAGATCTTCGTCAATCTGGGGCCAATGTATTCCAGAATAGGTGAGGTAAAAGTCTTCTCTCTGACTTTGGCTAGCGTTGCGTAGTCTGTTCCAATCGGCAAAACGATAACTCGCCATGAGACCGTCCTTGGTCTTGGCATATACTCTGGTGTTATCTACCCATACTCTGTCGATATAATGCTGCATGTCAATTAGTATTGTCCCTTGCGGCTTTTAAAATACTCATTCCAGCGGTCTTTGATCACGTCAACATTTTCTTCGATGATGCTCTCGATCATTGAAATCTCATGTTTCTTGAATCCGTGGTTGAATACTTGAGCCACAACAGGTTCTACATTGTATTTTGCTTCGTGCCCATCCTTGACCACGTGGATATGTACCGGCTCGTGGTCATCCGAGTAGAATTGAAGATAAAACCGAATATGATGAAGATCGTTGGCATAAGTAACAACATGTTATTCGCAAAGCTACATAATTTTGGCCAACTGCCAAAACTTTATGGTAAGATAGTCAAAGAGTCAAAGTGTATTAGATGGCGAGTCTCGCCTTGTGATTATAATATATTGAAATGATACTCAAATGGATTTTTGACCGGGCAGTAGCGCTGCTCGGCCTTCTGTTTTTGTGGCCGGTGCTGGTGGTTGTGGCTGTTTTGGTTAAGATTAAGATGCTGGGAGGGCCGGTGTTTTTTGTGCAGGATAGGGTAAGGAAGGACGGGAGGATATTCAGGTGCCATAAGTTCCGGACGATGAGGGTTCGGACGGTTGTTGCATTTTCTGGTGAGGCTGTGGCCCCTTCTACAGGCTCAGGGACCGGATCGGGTGAGGGTTGTGTGACTGGATCTGTTGAGGGCTCAGTGAATACTTCTGATGATAGCTCAGGGATCGGAAATACTGATGGTTGGTCTTCCGTTTCAGTGGCTGGAGATTCGCGGATCACACCGCTGGGGGCGGTGCTGCGGCACTATAAGCTTGACGAGCTGCCGGAGCTTTGGGATGTGCTGGTCGGGAACATGAGTTTCGTGGGGCCGAGGCCGGACGTGCCTGGCTATGCGGACAGGCTGGAAGGGAGCGACCGCGATGTGCTGAAGCTTCGTCCGGGCATCACGGGGCCGGCGACCCTAAAGTACCGGCTGGAGGATGAGATGATATCTGAATATGTCGCCTCGCGTCAGGCAGCGGGGGACGCCCGTCCGATGCAAAAGATTGCCACTGAATATAATGACTCGGAGATCTACCCTGACAAGGTTCGCCTGAACTGCTTTTATTACCGTCACTACAGTTTTCTCAAGGACATCGAGATGATCTTCGCCACCGTCCTTGGTTTCAAGGTCCGGTTCGCAGGTGAGGAGGTTTAGGGTATGTTGATGGTTCATCGAGTAATATTTTACAAACCACGGACATCCGAAATTAGCCTGTAGGGCTTTCTATTGCGCTTTGATGTGTCCGACCCCATTCTTAAAAGATGGGGTCGGACACACGTAAGTATGCCTCACGCACTTCTGTGGCATGGTGGCGTGGCCGTGGTTTGTAACCTCTGTCTGGCTCACATGAGAGAGGCGGCAGGTTAACACTTGAGGTGAAGAGTGACGTTTTCGCTACGATGTGTTGTCGAACCCCTTCATTTGTCGGTTTTGCACAACGTTTGGGGCAAAGGATGTCGCCCATCCCCTCCGTCAATGAAATGTTAATCGATGGACCTTGTAGGTGTTAAGTAACATGAAATAAATAAGTTGCGTCAGATTAAGAGAAAATTTTTGAGGATTGATCTATTTTCGAAGAAGGAGTGTGCCGGTGGCACATGACTGATGAGAAAAGAGATATAGACCGAAAAGATTCCTTAAGATGATGCAGGTTATTTTTTGAAGGTTACTAAACTTGACTGATCCAATTTTTTGTTTTATTTTTACAAAAGTAATCAAAAGGTGACGGTTATGGCAAGGAAATTATACCCTATCGGGATACAGACTTTTGAGGAGGTTCGTAGGCTCGACAACCTCTACATTGACAAGACTGAGTACGTTTATCGCATGACGCACACTGACGGAAAGTATTTCTTCTTGAGCCGTCCTCGCCGTTTCGGTAAGTCGCTGTTGGTGTCAACGTTTCAGAGTTACTTCGAGGGAAGGAAGGATCTATTCAAGGGGCTTGCCATTGAGAAGCTGGAGACGGAGTGGAAGGAGTATCCTGTGCTGCACTTCAGCCTAGCCGGAGGTAAGCACATGGAAAAGGAACAGTTGGAGCGTTATCTGCTTTATATCTTGAAAGACAATGAAATACGTTTTGGGATAGAATGTGAGTCTCCGGATCCGAACGTCCGTCTCCTCAATTTGATAAAGACTGTGCATCAGAAGACCGGCAAGCAGGTAGTCGTGCTCATCGATGAGTATGATGCGCCTTTGCTTGACGTTGCTCACGAAAGAGAGCGCCTTGATGTGCTGAGGAATACGATGCGTAACTTCTACAGTCCGTTGAAGGATTGCGAGCCTATGCTCCGTTTCGTGTTCCTGACTGGCATCACCAAGTTCTCACAACTTAGTATCTTCAGCGAGCTGAACAACATCAAGAACGTCAGCATGGACGAACCTTATGCCGGCATTTGCGGAATCACCGAAGATGAATTGCTTGGTCAGATGGGTGGAGACATAGACGAGCTTTCGGGGAAACTGGGGTTGAGTCGTGAGGAAGCCACAGCAGAGCTGAAGAACCATTATGACGGTTATCATTTTTGCTGGCCTTCACCGGATGTGTTCAATCCTTTCAGTTTGCTGAATTGCTTCGCTGACGGAAAGCTTGACTCCTACTGGTTCGGTTCCGGCACTCCGACCTACCTCATCCACAAGATGAGAGAATTTGGAGTGAAGCCGTCACAACTGGGAAAGGTCAGGGCTAAGAAAGCCACTTTCGATGTGGCGACAGAGAGTATGACCTCGTTGGTCCCGTTGCTTTACCAAAGCGGTTACCTCACAATCAAGGACTATGACGAAAGGCTGGATGTCTATACTCTTGACATCCCGAACAATGAGATCAGGGTGGGACTGTTCGATAGCCTGCTGCCGGGCTATCTGGATTCGGAGGTAGATACTGGAAGGGTTGTCATTGCTGACATTTCAGCTTGTCTGAATGACGGGGACGCGGATGGAGCCATGAGGCTTTTGAGCGACTTTCTGGAGACCGTGCCATATTGCGACAACACCAACTTCGAGGGACATTACCAGCAGATGCTTTACATCATCTTCGCCTTGTTGACAGACTACGACATACAAGTTGAGCAGCACACTGCCAAAGGGAGGATTGACATCACTCTGGAGACTGCGGACACCGTCTATGTGATGGAAGTGAAGTTCGAAGGAAGCGTGGAGGAAGCTCTAGCGCAGATTAATGCGAAACGCTATGCTGACGTTTTCAAAATGAAAGGCAAGGCAGTCATTAAGGTGGGTATGAACTTTTCCGTGAAGGACGGGGTGAACAACCTGGACTGGAAAGTGGAGAGCGGTGTTTAGGCGTAACTGAACAATGGAGTCAACAAATTCAACTAGACCGAGGATATTCCTTTACACTGACGGGGCATCGAGTGGGAACCCTGGGCCGGGTGGCTATGGTGTGGTGTTGAAATGTGCAGGGCATGAGAAGGAAATGAGTGGCGGGTTCATCCGGACTACGAACAATAGGATGGAGCTGCTGGCGGTGATTAAGGGGCTTGAGGCTATTAAATGGCAAAATGCTGAGGTTGAGGTCTATAGTGACTCCTCTTATGTGGTTAAGGCGGTAAATGAGGGTTGGCTTCAAACTTGGGAGCGGAAAGGATGGAAGAAGGTGAAGAATCCTGATCTTTGGATGCGTTTCCTGAATGTCTATAGGATGCACCGGGTTGCGTTTCATTGGCTGAAGGGGCACAATGGGCATCCGGAAAACGAACGCTGCGACCGATTGGCAGTGGCAGCTGGGGCCGGAGCCGTGGCGGCAGGAAAGGCTCTACCAGTTGACGAGGGCTATGAAGCAAGCGCTGCGTTGGAAGCGGGGACCATAGATTTCAATCAAAATTAATTCCACCAAAGGCAACATATTCCTTTCATTTTCCTAAATTTGTAAATGAATATGCTCACGTCTGTCCAGATTAAGGCAGTCGCGGGTGCTAACTAATGAATAATATGGAAAGAAATAACAGAAAGCCGATCGTTGGAATAACTCAAGGAGACGGTAATGGAATTGGTTACGAGGTGATCATCAAGTCGTTGGCTGATGCAAGGATTCTTGATTCGTTCACTCCAGTGATCTATGGATCGTCCAAGATTTTTGGATTTTACCGCAAGCTAATCCACAATCTGGATCCGATGGACACTTACGTGATCCAGAGTGCTCAAGATGCTAAGCCTAAGAAAATCAATATTGTCAATTGCCTTCCGGACAATGTGTTCGTAGAACCGGGGCAATCCACACCAGAGTCAGCGAAGTCCGCAATCAAGGCTTTGGAATGTGCGGTTGAAGACATCAAAAACGGTGACATAGATGTGCTTGTCACTGCTCCGATTAACAAAAAGGCAATGGTGGCCGAGGGCTTCGGCAACACTGGCCACACTGAATATCTCCAAAAGGAATTTGGTGTAGATGATGTGCTGATGTTCATGGTTTCTGACCAGCTTAGGATCAGTGTCGTGACCGGACATATTCCTTTAAAGGAGGTGCCGTCTTCAATCACTCAGGAGAAGATTGTGAACAAGTTGAGGCTTATGACGGCTTCTCTGAAGAGAGATTTTGGAATCGTTGAGCCTAAGATTGCTGTTCTGGGCTTGAATCCTCATTGCGGAGATGGAGGTCTGCTTGGAGACGAGGAAGAGAGAATTATTCTGCCTGCCGTGAAAGCAGCTAATGATGAGGGACTTTTGGCTTTCGGCCCATATTCCCCGGACGGATTCTTCGGCCTTGGCCACTATGCAAAGTTCGATGCGACTCTGGCGATGTACCACGATCAAGGCTTGGCTCCTTTCAAGGCTCTTGCCTTTGAGGATGGAGTTAATTTCACTGCCGGACTTCCTATTGTGAGGACGTCACCTGATCATGGAACAGCCTATGAGATGGCAGGTCGTGACGAGGCTGACCCTCAGTCGATGATGTCGTCCATCTACACAGCGATTGACATCTTCCGCAAGAGGGCAGCGTATGATGAGCTTCATGAGGGTAAAATGCATAAATAACAAATGAAAGACAATGACAGATAAGGTCACTTCGACAGGCTCAGTGACCAATCATTCGGTCACTGAGCCTGCCGAAGTGGCCGAAACTGTAGAAGCGGCCTTATCTGTCAAAATATAAACTTATGAATATGAACTATAAGCGATCGATCCTGATTACCGGTGGCGCTGGCTTCATCGGTAGCCACGTGGTGAGACTGTTCGTCAACAAGTACCCTGAGTACCAGATTGTCAATCTCGACAATCTTACTTACGCTGGCAACCTCGCAAATCTCAAAGACATAGAGAATCGACCGAACTATGTCTTTGTCAAGGCGGACATTTGTGACCTTGATGCCGTCCGTAAGGTGATCCGTGAATATTCCGTTGACGGGATAATTCATCTTGCGGCTGAGAGCCATGTTGACCGCTCGATTAAAGATCCGTTCATATTCGCGAAAACGAATGTCCTTGGCACTTTGACTCTTCTTCAGGCGGCCCGTGAGTTTTGGGAGCCGAAAGGTTGGGAAGGGAAAAGGTTCTATCATATTTCCACTGACGAGGTCTATGGTGCCTTGGAATTGACAAGGCCTGAGGGCGATCCTGCCGGCAATGAATGTGGTGGAGGCCCTTTCGGTGACACGTTCTTCACCGAGGAGAGTAAGTACCAGCCGCATAGTCCATATTCAGCAGCCAAGGCTTCCAGTGATCATTTTGTTCGTGCTTACCACGACACTTATGGGATGCCGACAATTGTGACAAATTGCTCGAACAACTATGGCCCGTATCAATTTCCAGAAAAGTTGATACCTTTGTTTATCAACAACATCCGCCAGCATCGTCCTCTTCCTGTCTATGGAAAAGGGGAGAATGTGCGTGACTGGCTCTACGTTGAGGACCATGCCAGGGCGATTGATTTGATTTTCCATAAAGGAAGGATTGCGGAAACATACAACATCGGTGGCTTTAATGAGTGGAAGAACATTGACCTGATCAAAGTCCTCATCAAGACCGTTGATCGCCTGCTTGGCCGTCCAGAAGGGGCTGATGATGGGTTGATTACATTCGTTACCGATCGCAAGGGGCATGACATGCGCTATGCGATTGATTCATCCAAGTTAAAGAATGAATTGGGTTGGGAGCCAAGCCTTCAGTTCGCTGAGGGGATTGAGAAGACAGTCCGTTGGTATCTTGAGAACGGGGACTGGCTGGACAATGTGACTAGTGGGGAGTACCTCCGTTACTATGAGGACATGTACAAGGGCAGGTAGCGTTCATTGGGATGTCAGACAAAAAAGGAAGTGGAATTTTGCACGGTAGACCAAAATTCCACTTCCTTTTTTGTCTGACGTTGTGTGTTCTTAATGTTTTTCTGGTACATCACAGAAGTTCGCAGACAAAAAAATAAACTTTCCGCTTGCGGTAAGGTTTTCTGATGGAGATGTGGTCATACATCTGGCATTTCTGCTGCCTCGCGGCCTTGTCCCAAGGAATTCCGCTTTGGCGTCCATCAGCCTTTGCCTGCTAGACAGAAAGTGTATGCAAAGGTAATCATTATTTTGTTATCTCCAAATATTTTTCTGTAATTTCTTGAAAAATTAATTTATTTGACGCGTAATAAGTGTTTATAGTATAATAAAATCGCATCCTAAACGTCTACTTAAAGTAATATTTCAAGTAAACACAAAATCCCGATGACGTCTCTCACCTCATTCCATCCCCATGTCATCGGGACTGTTCAAGTTAAAAAGGTGGATCAGCACTGAGTGTTGACCGTTTCATCGACCGGATCGACGGTGCTGGCGATCACTTCCATGCTCGTTTTTTCAGTTCCGTCATTTGCGGTGTACTTTTGTGATCTCAGCCTTCCTACTACATAGATGGGGAAGCCTTTGGCGATAATGTCAAGTGAAGGTACACCTTTGTTGCCCTCCCATGCGGTGACATTGTGCCATGTCGTTTCCATTACTGGTTCTCCATTTCTGCCTTTGTAGGCAAAGTTTGTGGCCACAGAGAAATGCGCTACTCGCGTTTCTCCTACTTTGAGGATGTTGACATTGCCGACATTCCCCCTGATTTCAATTCTGTTCAACTGTTCCATAATTCAAGTTGTTTTGAAGTTTTGTCTGGTGCAAAGTTACATCTCTAGTAAGTAGGGAACAGATGCTCTTAGATAAATAGGATTATTATTTTTTTGATTGTTATCGAATAAGTTGCTTTAGAATATAATTCATTGCAGTTTAGAGCGGTTTTTCTTTCTAAATAATTGGATTATTTAAGTGCAAAATTTTTTTTGTGCCCATGAAAGAATTATTTTTTATGCACAAACAAAAAATTTTGTGGCTTTTGAACGATAAGAAACAGAAAAATATTCATGAAAGATTGCAGCCCCTCTTTTAAATTTCGTTTCTGTTAGGCATATTTGCCATGTGAGGCTGTGAATAATCCTCAAATTGATGTGGGTGGGCAATCACCCTCAAACGTGAGATAATGTTATATACAGCAAGCAATTGCCTACTTGCGAAAGTTGGACTATGAAGAATTTGGAAGAAGAATCGAGGGGAAGATGTCTGGAGTGTGGTGATGTTCTTCCTTATGGACGGAGCGACATGAAGTTCTGCTGCGTTAGCTGTAAAAGCAGGTATCACTATGTCAATGGAGGATATTTAAAGGGCCTCCGTTTGAAAACGATCGGGGCATTGGACCGTAATCACGAGATTCTGGAGTCCTTGCTGAAAAAGGGTGTCTCATCAATGAATATTCCTGACCTTGCTCAGATGGGCTACAGATTTGACTGCATCACATCCTACCATAAGGTCAGGAATCATAGTGAGTATCGTTGTTTTGATCTCAAATATTACATGTCGGAAAGCCGGATTTTCGGGCTTTCAAGAGTGGCGGCAATGAAGTCTCCTGTTAAAAAAGGTTAGGCTTCCGCTCCGCAATCTTCGTCTTTGCCCGGATCCTTGAAAAGGAACACGAACAGTATTCCTACAATCAGGGCATAGCCTGCGAAGATGTACCAGGCTGTTGCCCAGTCCGGTTGTGCCGCGTTATAGACAAAATGGTTCACGACCTTGCCAGCGGCCCATGTTCCGATTGAGGCTCCTAGACCGTTAGTCATCAGCATGAACAGGCCCTGAGCGCTTGAACGGATGTCTTTTGATGTCTTACGATTGACATAGAGAGAACCGGAGATGTTGAAGAAATCGAAGGCAACACCATAGACAAGGCAGGAGAGAATGAAGAGCCAGACCCCAGATCCTGGATTACCGATGCCGAAGAATCCGAATCTTAGCACCCATGCGAACATTGCAATCAGCATGACTTTCTTTATTCCAAACTTCTTCATGAAGAATGGGATGAGAAGGATGCAAAGGGTCTCAGACATTTGGCTCAGGGAAATCAGAGCGTTGGCGTTGCGCGCACCCCAAGCGTTAGCATATTCAGGACTTCCTGCAAAGGAGGAGATGAAGGAGTTGGCGTAGCCGTTGGTGATTTGAAGGGATGCCCCAAGCAGCATTGAGAAGATGAAGAATATGGCCATCTGGCTGTCCTTGAAAAGGGAAAAGGCCTTAAGCCCGGTAGCTTCCATGAAACTGCTTCCGCTGGCTTTCTTGACAGGAACGTTAGGCAGGCTCAGGGCATAGACTCCGAGAACAAGACTTAGTGCACCGGATGTAAAGAATTGATAGTAACTATGTTGGTACTGAATTCCGGACGGATCTTTCATGAAGTTCACAAGGAGCATCGTGCAGATGAATCCGACTGTTCCGAACACCCTGATCGGAGGAAATGCCTTGACAGTGTCTTTCCCTGCTCCCTCAAGTCCAGCGTAGGCTACGGAGTTGGTCAGGGCTATGGTCGGCATGTAGAACGCTACACTGATTGTGTAAAGGATGTAGAACATGCTGAAGTTGAAGTCAGGACTGACAACGTAGGCTCCTTCCGTCAGATTGACGTTGCCCATTGCATACATTCCTGTACCAAGCATGGCCACACCGGCTATCAGTTGGCAAAGAGACAATGTCTTTTGGGCAGGAATCCATCTGTCTGCCACGATGCCGATTAGTGCAGGCATAAAGATGGAGACAAAACCTTGAGTTGCGAAGAACAGCCAGATCTGTGGGCCAAGACCGGCCTTACCCAGAAAGCTGCCCATTGATGTCAAATAGGCTCCCCAGATTGCGTACTGGAGAAAGTTCATGATGATCAGTCTGAGACTGATGTGTTTGTTACTCATAATGTTATTGCGTTTTTTGTTATTATGCGTTGGGTCAAAACAAACAAATGTACGAGTTTTCGGCTAAAAATCACTATCTTTGAGGGTTAATTTTAGCGAAGATGGACTTCAGGACGATTGCTAAAGACCCAGGATCCAATGCCAGAACAGGTGTTTTCACTACCGATCACGGAGAGGTGAAGACTCCGATATTCATGCCTGTCGGAACTGTCGGCTCCGTCAAAGGGGTCTATCACAAGGATTTGAAGGATGACATAAAGGCCGAGATTATTCTTGGCAACACCTATCATCTCTATCTTCGTCCTGGACTCGACATCCTGCGTAAAGTGGGAGGACTGCACAAGTTTGAGAATTGGGACAGGCCAATCTTGACTGACAGTGGTGGTTTTCAAGTGTTCTCGTTGACGAAAATCAGAAAGATCACTGAAGAAGGCTGCCGTTTTCAATCTCACATTGACGGATCTAGGCACACTTTCACTCCGGAGAATAATGTGGACACCCAGAGAATTATCGGTGCCGACATCATGATGGCACTCGATGAGTGCTGCCCTGGAGACGCTGACGAGAGGTATGCTGCAAAGTCCCTGAAACTGACTCAGGGTTGGTTGGAACGCTATTTCAAGCATTTTTGCGAGACCGAACCTTTGTACGGGTACAATCAAGTGATGTTCCCGATAATTCAGGGCTGTGTCTATCCAGAACTTCGCAAAAGGGCTGTTGATCATGCGGTTAGTCTTGTCGGGGATAGTCCTGCCGTTGGAGGTTTCGCAATCGGAGGGCTTGCAGTAGGGGAGCCTACAGACAAGATGTACGAAATGCTTGAGCTTGTCTGCCCGATTCTTCCTGAAAACAAACCGAGGTACTTGATGGGAGTCGGTACGCCAGCCAACATCCTTGAGGGAATCGCAAGGGGAGTGGATATGTTCGACTGCGTGATGCCTACCCGCAATGGCCGCAACGGAATGCTCTTTACGTGGGATGGAATCATGAATATGCGCAATTCCAAATGGGCTGAGGATTTCACGCCTATCGATCCGCAAGGGGCATCTTTTGTTGACCGGACATATTCAAAAGCCTACCTGCACCATCTGTTCATCGCGAAGGAGATGTTTGCAGCGATGATTGCGAGTGAGCACAACCTTGCCTTTTACCTCGATCTTGTGCGTGCCGCGCATGAGCACATTGAAGCCGGGGATTTTGCTTCGTGGAAAGAGACGACCGTAAAGAAAATTAGTTCAAGACTTTAAGAATATGAACGTGGGATTGAAGAAGATAGACTGGTACATCATAAAGAAGTTCATAATGACCTTCTTTATAGCTCTTCTTCTCATCATAGGAATC
>CAKUSF010000044.1 GCA_934678915.1 uncultured Bacteroidales bacterium | reverse complement strand
TGCATCGTGTTCCCTTCGATGCTCAAGGCCTACGGGGACGGCTACATCCTTCCTGACAACGTGCCGGCCAACGAGTTCCTCAATCTTGAGGGCGACAAGATCTCCACGTCCCGCAACTGGGCCGTCTGGGCTCATGAGTATCTGGAGCAGTTCCCAGGCAAACAGGATGTCATGAGGTACGTCCTCACGGCCAACGCTCCTGAAACTAAGGACAACGATTTCAGCTGGAAGGATTTCCAGACACGCAACAACAGTGAGTTGGTCGCCATATTCGGAAACTTTGTAAACCGCGCCATTGTGCTCACTCATAAGTATTTCGATGGGAAGGTCCCTGTCTGCGGTGAACTTCAGGAAGTTGATAAGGCGGCTCTTGCCGAGATTCCGTCACTTAAAGTTTTGTTGGAGAGGAATCTTGACGGGTTCCATTTCCGCGAGGCTCTGAAGGATGCCATGTCGATCGCCCGTGTGGGCAACAAGTACATTTCCGACACAGAGCCTTGGAAAGTCGCCAAGACAGACATGGAGCGTTGTGCGACCATCCTCAATGTCAGCCTTCAGATCTGCGCTGATCTAGCGATAGCTTTTGAGCCTTTCACTCCGTTCGCTGCCGAGAAGCTTCGCAAGATGCTTGGAGTCTGCCTTTGCGCTGGCATCGATCATCGTAAGGGTGAGCAGGAGACCGCCAACACCTACAAGGAGGGCGAGGGCTTAGCCCTTCACACTGTCTCCGCAGCGGCTCCGAGCTCGGATTGCCCTGGAGCGGGGAAATGCGTTTGCCTGAGTTGGGATGCTCTTGGCAATGACAACATTATCCCTGTCGGTCATGAGATCGGAGCCGCGGAGTTGCTGTTCGCCAAGGTCGAGGATGAGGCCATCAACGCCCAACTTGCGCGTCTTGACGCCATCCGTGCCGAGAGAGAGGCTGCTGAGAAGGCGGAGGCAGCAAAGAAGGTTCTTCCTCAGAAGGTAGAGTGCAGTTTCGAGGACTTCGAGAAGATGGACATCCGCACGGCCACTGTGCTTGCCGCTGAACGTGTGCCTAAGACGGACAAGCTGCTGAAACTCAGCATTGACACTGGAATAGACAAGAGGACGATTGTCTCTGGAATCGCTGAATATTACTCCCCGGAGGAGATGGTAGGCAAGCAGATCTGCATCCTTGCTAACCTTCAGCCAAGGACTATCCGTGGCATTGAATCTCGTGGAATGATCCTAATGGCCAAGCAGGGCGATGGTAAGATGAGGTTTGTCACTCCTGCTGAGGCGCTTAACAATGGTTCGATTGTGGGTTAATATATTCATTGAACATCATGAAAGGAATTTTTGCTTCATTTGCTGTGGCAGCGCTTGTTATGAGTTGCGCCCAGGCTCCGACCCTCACTAAGTCGGGGCTCGATCCTAAAAACTTCATCTCTGAGCGTGACGGTGCCAAGACCGCTCTTTACACTTTGACCAACAAGTCCGGGATGGAGGTCTGCATCACTAATTTCGGTGGCAGGATTGTGTCCGTGATGGTTCCGGACAGGGACGGTGACTATAGGGATGTTGTTCATGGCTTTGATAGGATTTCAGACTATTTTCCAGAGAACAACAGAACTGATTTCGGTGCTACCATCGGACGCTATGCCAATCGAATCCACGATGGGAAGTTTACTTTGGATGGGGTAGAGTATCAGTTGCCTCAGAACAATTATGGCCATTGCCTTCACGGAGGACCTGACGGTTGGCAGTACAGGGTTTACAATGTACTGGAGGCTGATGCATCGCATGTTAAACTTGAGTTAGTCTCTCCTGACGGGGACGCGAATTTCCCTGGTAAGGTGACCGCTGACGTGACTTTTACCCTTACCGAGGACAATGCGATTGACATCAGGTACACAGCCACGACCGATGCTCCGACTATCATCAACATGACCAACCACTCGTACTTCAATCTGTCCGGAGATCCAGCGAATCATCAGATCACAGCTGACTCTCTGTACATCAACGCTTCGAACTTCACTCCGGTGGATTCGACGTTCATGACCACTGGTGAGATTGCTTCCGTTGAGGGTACTCCGTTCGATTTTAGGAAGATGAAACGGATAGGTGATGACATCGACTCTGACAATGAGCAGGTCCGCAACGGTAAGGGCTTCGACCACAACTGGGTTCTTGACACTAAGGGTGACGACACCGTTCTGGCAGCCGAGGTCTATTGCCCTGAGACTGGAATTGTCCTTAAGGAATATACCAGTGAGCCAGGCGTGCAGGTCTATGCCGGGAACTTCCTTAACGGCTCCATAACCGGAAAGAAGGGCGTTGTCTATGGCCATCGTTCGGCCATCTGCCTTGAGTCGCAGAAGTACCCTGACACTCCGAACAAGCCTGAGTGGCCGTCAGCCGTCCTTCGTCCAGGAGAGACCTACACCAGCCACTGTGTGTTCGCTTTCAGCGTAAGATAGTTTTAGGAATATATTGGGTTCAAATTCGTTTGGATTCCCCGAGCCGGAGGGGACTTTGGCGACCTGCGCTTCGCACTGCGTGTTCTTTTCATTCAACCCCCAGTCACTTCGTGACAGCCCCTGAGGGGCATGGGGAAAGGATTCCCCAAACCCCTTCGGTCGCTTCGCTCCGAGTCTCGTGATTTGGGGTGAGTCTCTATTATGTTTCATTTTTCCCGAAGTTTATCTAACTATCGAGTTCTATATTTCCCTACATTTTCGAAAATGTGGGGAGATGTTGTTTGTGTTTGGAACTTTAAGGATTTGTTCGTATATTTGCTAAGTAATTAATAATTAATGAATATGCAATGGGGGGGGGGTAAAAAACAAACACTATGAGACTCCGGTCGTGACTGTAATTGAGATGATGACAGAGACTTGTTTTGCCACATCGACAGAATCTATTCGTCAAGATGATGAGCAGGGCTGGTATGAAGTGACTATTTAATATAACCTATTATGAAAAAATCATTTTATCTGAGATTTTTAGCTTTGGCGGCCTGCTTGGCTGCGATTTTCTCGTGCGAGAAAAGCATGGAGATTAAAGACAATGCTCCGGAGGAATTTTATGCTGTGATGTCAGGTTCGGAACCGGAGGAAGAGCCGGCCACCAAGACGGTTACGGTGGATGGGAAAAGAGTCCTTTGGAGCGAAGGGGACAAGGTCTCGATCTTCAGAGGTGAGAATATCAATGATGAATATGTCGTCAAAAAGGGCTTCAGTGGGAAGACCACCACAACGTTAGTGCCTGTCGATGACGAGAGTTTCAATGCAGGTAATGAAACCACCTTTGATGCCAACATCGCGTGGTATCCGTACGGGAATGTCGCCTACAGCCATAATGTAAAAGATGAAATCTCTTCGGAGCCGGTTCATGTGTTGGAGGTTCCCATACCAGATGTCCAGAAATATACGGCCAATTCTTTTGCACAGGGGGCGTTCCCGATGGTGGCAGTGTCTTCCGACAAGGCTGACAACAAACTGGCGTTCAAGAATCTGTTCGGGATTATCAACGTCAAGCTGAAAAGCCCAGAATGGTATTACTCTGTCAAGGACATCGTTATAAAGGGCAACAACAACGAGCTCTTAAGCGGAGATGCGCTTGTGAAATGCTCGTATTCAGGCGAACCTGCTGTGGAATTTGTGGAAGGTAGTTCAAAAGACTACATCAAGCTTGACTGCGGAGATGGTGTTGAGCTCATTCCCGGAGAGGATGAGATTGAGTTCTGGATAGCCCTGCCTTATCGCAAATATGAAAACGGCCTGACCGTCACCATGAATTTTACAAGCGGAAAGTCCTTGGAGAAAAAGACGCCTGCCATCGAGATAAAAAGGTCTGTGATGACACCGATGACCGTTCTAGATGTGGATACTGATGACGGGGAACTGTATATTCCTGATAAGAATTTCAAAAACGCACTCCTTGATATGAAAGCAGCTGATGGAGTGACGAAGATAGTAGTGGATATGGACGGTGACGGCTTCCTTACAGCGAAAGATGCGAAGGCTTGGAATGAGTATTACAAGGACAAGGATGTGGAATTCAATGTCGGCTTCAAATTTATAAAATCACTCAAGGGAATTGAGTATTTCACATCGCTTACAAGCTTGAATTGTATGGGCGATGAAATCACATCGTTGGATTTGAGCTATAACACCGCGCTTAAGAAATTGAACATCCAAGGAAACTACAATCTGGTTCTGGACCTCAGCAAGGTCTCAACAACCCTTACGTGGTTGGACTGCTCAGCCACCGCCACGAAGGACCTGGATCTCAGCAAGCACACGGCACTTGAGTATCTTAACTGTGAGTCTAATAAGATGGAGCGGCTGGATGTCAGCAATAATACCGCTCTGAAAACCCTGATTTGTTGTGACAATGAGCTGACTGAATTGGATGTCAGCAAAAATGCCGCGTTGGAGTATCTGAACTGCGCTACCAACGGATTGACCAGTCTGGACATGAGCAAGAACCCGGCTTTGACGTACTTGAACTGTAATTATAATCAGGTGGCCAGCATCAATTTCGGTGACAACACTGTCATTGAAGAATTGCGGTGCCAGAATAATCAGCTTACTGGATTGGATCTGAGCAAGTTTGCCTCGTTGAGTTTACTGGACTGCGGCTATAATCAGATGACCATATTGGATGTCAGCAAGACCGCCATCGGAAGCGGCAAGGAAAGTATGCCTCTGTCGTGCCGGATGGAAACACTCAAGACACTGTACCTGAAGACAGGATGGGTGATTAAGTATATTACTGTAGACAGGTACAAAAGCTTCATCTACGAGCACACCGTCATTGAGTACAAGGATTAACCCTCTCATTTTCGGGGACGGTAAAGCCTTGGCGGCCTACGCGCTTCGCGCGCCCTATCCGGGTAAAGGGCCGCCATGGCTTTACCGTCCCCGAAATTATCTCATCAAATCCTCCGTAAGACATCCGCCTCTTCTCTATCAATCATTTTCGCGGAGCGGGTTTCCCTTTTTGAACGATAAGTAAGGTGTCCCCACCAGCAAGACGATTTGCATGCACAAATGCTTTTCTGCTTTTTGAAGAGGTGTTTTCATTTAAAGTTACATTAAAATGATAGGGATCAGAGTAATCGATAGTTATCATAATCCAATCACATTTGTACTGATGGTGCGTCCCATTAATTTCCTCTTTATAATATTGGTCTTGCAAATCATAATCGGAAGCCGCATAATTAAACCCTATTCTAGTTATGTCTTCGTCTGAATTGATGACGAACTGATGTGCCCGATGATCAACTTCAATGTAATTCCTGTCTAATTGAATATTATACATTCCTTTGCCACAGGATAACAACATGATACCTAATATTAAATTCAAAGTCCGTTTCATGGCATTAAGAATTAGTACATGTAATCAATCGTTCCCGTGCAGTAATCAGAAGGCACATCATAGGTAATCAACCTGAAATGCCAGCTGTAAGTATAACTTGAAGAGGTTTTATTAGAGGGGTTATCGTATTCTTCGGCCTTTGACGGATTAAGGCAGGACGTCGAGAAGTAACCGTTTGACAATCCTTCCCATCCGAAATTGAAGTGAAGTAAATAGGTGTTGGATTGTGTGGAGGAATATTTTGCACCATCTATCACCCACGAATGTCCATATTTCCAATTTTTAGGAATTGCTGAGATAAACACAGGCTTGTTCTCCGCAAGCATAGCACTTGTGGCCCTTTTCATCTGATAAGTGAAATCTGACGCGCTGTGCTTCTCGACATTTGTGTAGCCGAACTCCTGCATTCGTTTTTTGATCTGTTCTGGTGTTATCAGAGTGAATCCAGGTAGTGCAGTTTTGTTTACAAAATTATAGATGCTTCCGATTAATAGTGCGACATCATCTTGACCTTTGATGGTCAAATCCTCAGCAAGAGTCTTTTGTTTCATTCCTGTCCAATCAAGGTTTTCACCATTTATGATTAGAGTTTGCGGGTATTCGTTATGTGCTACAATCATCGCCATGGCCGTTGCTGAACAACCTGTAAAGGCAGACTTTTGTTTGCCCGCAAGATTTCTCCGATTGCAGTACTTGTTATAAGGCTCCTCTTGTCCCCAAGAGACATGAAGTAACGGTTCTTTTATGGTTAGAGGCGGACTGTTCAGACCTCCTTCATCATCACCCATTTCGAAACGGCAGTCAACCGCTGATCGGATACATTCAGAAACGAACTCAGCGTTTGTGGCCGCTGCTGAATAGAAGTCATCATCTTCCACACAATAATAGCCGACAGTGTCAATTTGCTGATCGTCAGGGTCGTTATTCTCGTAACTTTCATGAATGTCGCGAAAGATTACGGTCAAGTCATCCTCTATTTGCCCGTTTTCAGTCACCGCGACAATCTCTGCCACCGCAGTGTTTGCTCCAAGGACCGCGAAACCTTCTCCGTCTCCGAAATTAACCAAATATGCGTTAGGAATGCAGTCCGCGGACTCATTTACGGCCCGTGTTTCCGTTTGGGCTCCTTTATGGCTCCCATAGTATGGGGACACCGAAACGATTTCCCTAGGTCTTCCCGATTTTGTTTCCAGAAGGTCACCTTTGTTTGCCTGAAGAAATGCATTCAGTGTCGCCAGTGCTTCTTCGACGGGTATTTGTCTTAATCCTTCGTTTTGTTCAAGCGGTTGTGTGATAAGTTGCTTGTCATTCTTCTGACAGGAAAGGGATAGCATGAAGAGAATCCCGACTAAAATAACAGTGTTTGACTTCATGTTATGTAGTTTTTCGGCAAAGATAAAACGTTTTTTTTATATATTCGCAACATTTACGAAGAGTTTAGTGTAAACGTTACCGTAAAACACCCATTTGCTTAGTCTAAGATGTTTTTATATCTTTGCCATATTGCAGATAGGAAGTTAATATAATCTGAGAACATGAAGGACGAAAAACAGATAATTCTGGAAAAGATCAAAGCTAACGGTGGCTTTTGGTCATATCAAGGTGTTCCGGATAGTCTGGACGATGATACGGTCATCGAGGCTGCTCTTGTCCATCTTGATTTAGAGGATTTGCAACTTCTGCTTGGATTATGGAGTAAAGCTCACATCAAACGAGTCTGGAAAGAGCGCTTGGTCAGCCAAGGCAAACGGATGAACATTCTGAACTATATCCTCTCAGTGAAGTTCTTCGGAATCAAAAATCCGGACAAATACATTTCAAGATATGCCCATGCTCATTGATCTTCCTGATAGAATCGCGGCAGGACTGACAGAATCAACGAAAGAGGTTTTTATAGACGTCTCAAAATTGGACTGCATAAAGGATCTTTTCCTCTGCGGTGGGACTGGTCAGTCAATCCAAATGAATCACCGTTTGAGTGAAGACTTGGATTTTGAATTGATTGGCCTTCGAAAAGAACGTCCACAACTTGATTTCAAAGAGATTATTAGTGAATTGAAAGCCAACTTCCTAGACGCGAGGGAAGAGATATTAGGTGATGACCATTTTCTTGTATATATTAACGATGGCAAGGTTAAGTTGTCATTTTACCGCCCAGAGAATCCCGTCAAATCAATGGGCCTTGGTCTTCAATTTTACAATTTGAAGACACCCAATCTGCAGGAACTGCTTGGAATGAAGGTTTACACTTTGTGTGTCAGGACTGTATTCCGGGACTATTATGACATCTACTGTTTACTAGAAGACGGTTGCAAGCTTGAAGATGCAATCAGTTACGCAAGTTATCTTTCTCGTCATCAGATTCGTTCCAAGACAATGTACACGCGTCTTCTTTCACCGCAATTGTTCAGTAGAGAACAAGATTTCGAAAGGATGTCTCCTAAATATGCGGTTTCTGCCGAAGATATTCGTGATAGGATTAAAGTTGCCATTGAGTCAGAAAACCTGAAGAGCGGCACTAAGGGGCAAAGCTTCTAAATCTTCCGTATGACGTTGAGCCCGTCACGGATGGGAATAAGGACGGATTCGACACGTGGGTCGTTGACTACCATGTCATTGAAGGCGATGATGCCTTGGGTCTGTTTATCTTTCGGAACGGGATCCTGCCAGAGTTTGCCGTCCCAAAGGACATCGTCAGCGAGAATCAGGCCACCGGGTTTCACAAGGTCGAAGACTAGATTGTAGTAGGTGACATATTCACGCTTGTTGGCATCCATATAGACCAGATCGTAAGGACCTTGCAAGGTGGAAAGAGTCTCGCAGGCATCTCCGATGTG
Source organism: uncultured Bacteroidales bacterium (assembly GCA_934678915.1). GTDB lineage: Bacteria > Bacteroidota > Bacteroidia > Bacteroidales > UBA932 > Cryptobacteroides. The sequence goes on along the minus strand of CAKUSF010000044.1, from coordinate 7,572 downwards.
CAGAGTGATCTTGTCCGACACTCCGGCCCTTGACCAACCCTCACGCATCAGATCCTCAAGCTCGTCATTGATTTCAAGCGTGTCAATGTGCCCGCCTTCCGGAAGTCCGTAAGCCATGCAGGTTGCTGAATAACCGGTGAACGCCCCGATCTCAAGGATCCGTTTTGCCCCCGAAATTTCCACAAGCATAGTCAGCAACCTCCCTTGGACCGCCCCCGAAAGCATCCGAGGATAGTTAGTGTGGATGTTAGTCTGCTTCTCAATCCAGTCCAAAGCCTCGCTCTGCCGCGAAGAATGTTCCCTAAGATATTTATCTGCCGGAGATTCCATCTGCCTCTAAAATGTCAAGATTATGCACCGAGTCTCTTGTTCTTTATTAGTATCCTAAAATATGGGTACTTCCCATTCACGCTTAGATCTTTCCCATCATCCCCCTTCCTAAATCTGACTATTTCAAATTGTTCAGGATTATATTTATGTAGAAAAGTTATAGGAACCCCCATTACCCCTTGATAGTCTTTAGGAATGTCTTGTGTCCTGTCAACATTTATTCCTTCACAGTTGTCAAAATTGGGATATTTTTCTTCATTGCCTTTGTACATTTTGGTAAGAGCTATGTCTTCATGGCGTTGTGGAAGTTCCAAATTTGTCAACCAAAGGCAGTTATTGGTGGCGATGATGGCTTGTCCATCTTTGTTGACACTAACTTCAGTACCGTATAATTCATAATGATCAGGAACGATGAATCCAGAGATACCTCTGCCTAGATTCACTCCCAGCCAAGCCTTATTCATTTGGATTAGTTCGAATATCTCTTTGTAAGTAATTGCATTGACGTTGCCTATTACCAGAAATTTCTTATCAAACTTTACTATTTGGGAGACAAATTCCCGAAATAGGGAAAACGGAGGATTTGTAACAATAACATCGGATTGCTTTAATAATTCAATGCTTTCGTTGCCTCTGAAATCACCGTCACCATTAAAATCAATAATATCAATGTCTGACATTGGGTTGAATTCACTGCCGGCCGTCCCTAAGTATTCACAGTAAAATCCGGATCTTGAGTTGAGCTCAAACAAAGAGTTTTCTGTTTTTCTATAACAAGAAGCAATAAGTTTCTTTAACCCTAAGATATGGAAATTCTCGGCAAAATATCTGAAAAAATTACTTTTTCTAGGGTCATCGCAATTACAATATACGACTTTCCCTCTAAATTGGTCGTTATAGTGTTGAAGTTCACGTTCTATATCACAAAGTTGTGTATAGAACTCATCGCTTTTTGCTTTTTGAGCTTTCCTCAGTAATGTGTTTGTAGCATTTCTGGCCATAATAAAAGAATAGGTATAGTGGACTATTTTGATGTTAATTGCTTGAATAAATCACAGCCAAGTATTTGAAGGGATGTGTTTGATATGTCTAGCATTATCTTGAAAATATCGTTTGCTTTCCAACTACCTCCGTCTCCTTGGTTAAATATAGAAGCTGCTTGCAACATAATAGTCTTATCTTTATGCTTTACAAACATATTCTTGCAAAGATTAGTGTTGATCGGCATCCCATAATTAGCAGCGGTCAAACGATCCAATCTGTTAAGCATGCCGGAATTATATTCAAGGGTAACAATCCTTCCGTCAGGCCTACTCACATTGATAGTCTTGGTTAAGAAGTTTGACCCTTCAAGAAACAGAACATAAGGGAAATGAGACTCTGATAGCATGAAGTTAGCTATTTCGGAAATATTCTTGTGTGATCGTTCTATGGCATTTCCAGCTGCCATTAAATCTTGGTCTTTGTTTTTTCCGACGAGTTCTCCTTTCCTAATGTTTTCAATGTCTTTCCCTTGGTGCTTTGCTTCAGACACCAAGATGACTCTCCAACAATCATTGTCATCTTTGACTTCAATAATCCCTCCATCAGGTATGATGCTAGCGTTCTCTACAAACAGAGTATGACCTAGACAAGGATCAATCTTTTGTAAGGCCTCATTGATCTCTTTCTTCTCAATGCTCTTCCTATAGCGGAATGTTAACTTGGGGTAATCCTCTTGTAGTTTTTTTATAATATGGTGGGATATCTCCCCTACTGTCATGTCATGTAACTTTGCTTCTTCTCCGAATATTCCTACGACGCCATGACTCTTTTTATGCTGTTGGGTTAACCTTTCGGATTGATTCATATCTGGAAATTTTAGAGAGTTACAGGAAAATTAGGGAGCAGGTGCTTTCGGGGGCGAAGACCTTTAGTGCTGCGTTTCTGATCTCTTCGGAGGTGACGGCCTCGATTGCATCGCGGTTCTGCTTGTCTGTGAATATGGTACCTAACGACATTAGGCTTTTGCCCATTGAGAGGCATTGGGCCTCACCGTTGTCGGAACTTATGGCGAGCTGGCCGAGGATCTGCTTTTTGGCGGCCTTGAGCCTGACGGAGGAATATTCCTCGTCCTGCATTTTTCGAACCACTTTCCAGATCGCGTCCAGACATTTTTCCAAGTTATTCCGCTCGCAGCCGAGGCTGATTGTCAAGATGCCGGACTCGGTGTACTGTGAATATGATGACTCGACGCCATAGACCCATCCGTTCTTCTCGCGTAAAAGGCTGTTTAGTAGGGAATTGGATGCAGGACCACCGATGATGTTGCTCATCAATATGGCTGCGAAGCGTTCCTCTGTGTTCTCAAGCGAGGGTGCGAAGTTCCCGATCACAGCGTTGACTTCGTGATTCCTTTTTTCGACCTGTCGGTTGAACGCAGGTTTTGATGGAATCGGTGTGATAATACGTCCATTGCCTGTCGCTGGATATTCTTTGGAGAAAACTTTCTCTGCCAGTCTGAGAACATTCTCCTCCATCCTCTTCTCGTCAATGTCGGCCACTATCGCCAGAGCCATATTCGTTGGTAAGAAATGCTCTTTTGTGAATTGCCTCAGCTCCTTGCTTGTGATTTTCCTGACACTGGCAGCCGTTCCGAGAATCGAACGTCCGAGAGGATGGCCTGCGAACAGGGCTTCCTCGAATTTGTCATAGACATCGTCCGCGGGTGAATCCTTGTAGGAGTTTATCTCATCGATCACCACTCCTTTTTCGATGGCAACCTCTTCTTCCGGGAATGTTGGACAGGTGGCCAATTCGAGAAGCAGAGATGCTGCCTTGCCAAGATCCTCCTTAAGAACCGTGGAATGGATCACAATCTCCTCTTTGGTCGTGAAAGCGTTTAACTCGCCTCCGAGTTTGTCAAGATAACTGCTTATTACCCTTGCACTTTTATGCTCGGTCCCTTTGAATAGAGTGTGTTCCGTGAAATGGGCGATCCCGCTGTGGAAATCTCCCTCGTCCCTTGTACCGCATTTGATTGTCAGAGAGCAGTAACCCACTGAATTGCCGCTCCTCTTGACCACATACCTAAGCCCACATTCGGTTGTCCCGATGATCATTTCCTAAGAGATTTAATAGTCTTGAGATCACTTGTCAGGAATCCCTTGCCGTTCTTGGCAGTTATCCTGTGCTTTTTGAAATAGTATAGCTCATGGTTGTCTGAACCGATGAGCATCTTGTAACAGATGGATCCGTTGACAGGTTCGGAAGGAGCAACCACGTAGCTCACCACCGTGTTGAAAGTGCCCTCGACAAAGATTTCATCTACCTCGTCTTCGTCATCCTTGATGAGTATGTCTTCGTCCAGGGAGCGCTTGGTCTGCTCGTCAACCTGAGGTGCGAAGTCTTCTGCCCAGAAGAATATTCGTTTAATTCTCAGCTTCTTGGTGTCTTTGGCTCCGAGGCTCGCGTAGGCTTTCATCTCGGTGTCGGTGAGCCCTATCGTGTGGTCCTGAATGATTTTTAGGAAAGCTGGCAGGAGCACGAACTCGCGACCTGACGGATCCTCTGTCGGTCGCAAAGGGAAATTGACAACTTCGAACATGTCACTGATTGATTTGTCCGCCCCCTCGCCACCTTTGACAAGTGTGATTAGGTCTATTCCTGGTTCGGACTCTCTTCGGAACTGACCTTTTACTATCATGAGAAAGTAGAAATTGTCGTTGGTCTTCAAGCTTTGGAACTCATCGTTGGAGCAAAATTCGTAAGGTGAGACCGTCCATGTGGCTGCGACACTTTCTTTCAAAGCTTCATCGAGGAACTCATCTCCTGTCAGTACGACTTTTGTGGTTTTTGAAGTGAAGTCCCTTAGTTTTTCTCTTCTTGTGGTAATCTGTGCCTGACCGAAAGCATCGGTGGCAAGCAGTAGCCCGGCTATTGTCCAGACGAGTATTTGCAAAAATCGTTTCATGTTCATTAGCAATTTGTTGAGATGATATGGCATTGGGAGTACGAGTTTTTTGCCACTGTTTGTGCCGCAAATCACTCCATACTTCATACCGCAAGACACAAATGTACAAAATATTGCGTAAATTTGCCTTACAAAACTTGGCGCGGACAACCATTCCCTAAGATTTGTGCGTTATGTCAGACTACATAGTATCGGCAAGAAAATACCGCCCTGATTCTTTTGAGACCCTAATAGGGCAGGACAACATCGCTCAGACCTTGAAGAACTCCATCATCAGGGGGAAGCTGGCGCATGCCTACCTATTCTGCGGACCCCGTGGAGTTGGAAAGACAACCACGGCTAGAATATTCGCGAAAGCGATCAACTGCTCCAATCCTTCTCCGGACATGGAGCCATGCGGTGAATGTGAATCGTGCCGCTCTTTTCAGGAGGGACGTTCCTATTGCATTCATGAATTAGACGCTGCGTCCAATAATGGTGTGGATGACATCAAAAACCTGATGGATCAAGTGCAGATTCCTCCTCAGGTAGGAAAGTACAGTGTGTACATCATTGATGAGGTCCACATGCTTTCCACAGCCGCGTTTAACGCTTTTCTTAAAACTCTGGAGGAACCACCTGCACACGCGATATTCATTCTTGCTACTACTGAAAAACATAAGATTCTGCCAACGATTCTTTCCCGTTGCCAGACTTACGATTTCAACAGAATCTCAGTCCCGGACATCGTCAGCAACCTGAGGATGATAGCGGGTAAGGAGGGAGTGAATATAGATGATGAGTCTTTGCACGTGATTGCGCAGAAGGCTGACGGTGCGATGCGAGATGCATTGACTATTTTTGACCAGACCGTGGCTTTCTGTGGAACTGATGTGAAGTATGAGGATGTTTTGAAGAACCTCAATGTGCTTGACTATGACTATAGTTTCTGTCTGGTTGATGCTTTTTTGGCCGGTGACTACGGTACGGCTCTGTTGAAATTCGATGAAATTCTGTCCAAAGGGTTCAATGCCCTTCATTTCTGTGCTGCCCTCAGTTCCCATTTCAGGGATTTGATGGTGACGAAGAACGGTGGACTTGATGCATTGCTGGAGCTGCCTGATTCGTTGAAGAAAAGGTACGTTGAACAGGCTTCTCGCTGTTCGCTGAAATTCTTGTACGATGCCTTGAATGTCACCACGGCTTGCGAAGCGGGGTACAAGTTAGCTGTCAACCCACGTTTGCACATCGAGTTTGCCTTGATGAAGCTTAGTTTCTTGATGAAGGCACCAGATGCTTCACGTGTGGTTGAGACTGCGAAGAGTTCTGTAGATGCCGTGAGGAAAGCGGAAACGTCCGGAGTTGTCACTGAGACTGCTGCAACGGTCACTGAGCCTGTCGAAGTGACCAAAGTCATAGGTGCAGATGTTTTGCCTAAAGTCACTTCGACAAGCTCAGAGACCAACGATAGAAGCGCATCGGTCGAAATTGAAAGCTCTGGCTCAGAGGCTGTTATAGGTGAGAATCCTGCCCCACGTGTTAGAAGAAAGCCGGTGAAGACTGGCGCCTCCTTGTCACTCAATTCGATAATCGAGGAGGAAGAGAATAAAAAAGTTGTGAAGGTGGCGGCACCGATTGCGGATGTGATGCCAGAAGACAATGTCGTTTTGGAAGCATGGAAAACCATACCAGCCGAGAATGCATCAAGCCCGCGCCTTGCCAACACCCTACAGAACGCTGAGGTCAGCATAGAGGCTAAGGATGGCTACAAGGAATTGACATTCAAAGTCAGCAACGCTTCCCAAGAGAAATGGATCCGGGAAAACCGCCTGATGATTCTGGAAGGGAACTTGCAGAAAAAGGTTGGGTCTTCTAGAATCAGGTTGGAAGTTGCAGTGGTTCCTACCGAGGAGAAAGAGGTGCAGCCTTACACGGATCAAGAGAAGGCTACAGCCCTGATGGGACAGAACGGTGAGGTCCAGAATCTGATTAAGGATTTTGGGCTTGAGACAAAATAATAATTTTATACACAGCGATTAAGATGAAACTTCATTGCGAGAACCTTGTTAAGAAATATGGCATCAGGACCGTCGTTAAAGGCGTTTCCATGGAAATCAACCAAGGAGAAATCGTAGGATTCCTCGGACCGAACGGAGCTGGTAAGACCACTAGTTTCTACATGATCACCGGGCAGATTGTGCCTAATGGTGGCCGTGTCTTCCTTGATGATGAGGACATCACCGAACTTCCTATGTACAAGAGAGCTCAGAAAGGCATCGGCTATCTTCCACAGGAGGCTTCGGTGTTCCGCAAGATGTCCGTGGAGGACAACATCATGTCGGTGATGGAGATGTCTGACATGCCTAAGGCGGAGCGGCAGGAGAGGCTGGAGGATCTGATCAACGAGTTCAACCTTTCCAAGGTCCGCAAAAGTCTTGGTATCCAGCTTTCCGGTGGTGAGAGGCGTCGCTGCGAAATCGCACGCGCTCTGGCTATCGACCCGAAGTTCATCTTGTTGGACGAGCCGTTCGCCGGAGTGGATCCGATCGCCGTGGAGGACATCCAGTTCATCATCGCTAAACTTAAGTACAAGGACATAGGTGTTATCATCACTGACCATAATGTGGGTGAGACCTTGGCTATCACAGACCGCGCCTACCTGCTTTATGAAGGCACAATCCTCCAGCAGGGAACTCCGGAATCCCTTGCTGCTGACGAGGATGTCCGCACCAAGTACCTAGGCTCAGGCTTCATCTTGAAGAAATCCGTATCTGTTGAGCGCGCCAAAGCAGAGCATGCTGCCCTTGAGGCCGCCCGTGCCGCTAAGGCCGCTGCTTCTTCGGAATCCGATGCCACTATCTAAATCAGAGAAGTGTAATTTCTTGAAAATTATTGGATTGTCCACTCCGCTCCGTCTTTGGTGTCCTTTACGGTGATGCCGAGGGCTTTGAGATGGTCTCGGATGGCATCACTGGCTGCCCAGTCCTTTGCAGCTTTGGCCTTTGCTCGCTCTTCCAAAACCATATTCATAAGACCTGAGACGATCTCCTGTCCTTTGCCTGATTCTGCTGCAGCTTCGTCCTTGAGACCGAGAACCCCGAACACGATGTCATCGAAAATCTGAAGCAGAGTCTCGATGTCGCCCTTGCTTAACGCTCCCTGAGTCTGCCCGTTCGGTCCCTGAGCTTGTCGAAGGGCCGCAGTACGTTGCGCTTCGACTGGCTCAGCGACCGTGTGTCCGGCCTTGGCCGAGTTGATCAGCCGCACCGCATCGAAGATGTGAGACAGCGCGATAGGTGTGTTGAGGTCAT